>CAXTDG010000419.1:0-4832 GCA_964242675.1 uncultured Chitinophagaceae bacterium | reverse complement strand
TGGATAAGCTGAAACCCGGGACGGATATGGACAACGATTCGCTAAACTATTTGAGCGGAACGGGTACATATAGTATTCATTTTGCCAAACCGCAGGGCAGCGCAAAGCAATGGCTGCTGCAACTGGAAAATGTATACGAAAGTGCACAGATATGGCTAAATGGAAAACAAGTAACCACGCTGATCGGACCTGACTTTTCAACAGTTATCAATACCTCTGAATTAGCAGCAGATAACCTGCTGGAAATTAAAGTAGCCAACAGCATGGCCAACCGCATTATCGACTTGGAAAAACGGGGTGTAAAATGGAAGAAGTTTTACAATACAAATTTCCCTGCCCGGCTACCGCAAAACAGAGGTGCCGACGGTCTTTTTACAGCAGTGAATTGGAGTCCCCGCAAATCGGGCCTGGAGGGGAAGGTAACGGTAACAGTAGTGAAATAAATTATTTTAGAATCGGTCTGCTAATTAATAGGTTAGGCGATTTGTAAAAATTAAATGATTGTATGTAAGAACTCCGGCACAATACTGCCGGAGTTTCTTTTCTTATTATAAAATACTTTTTATCGATTATAAAACTACACGTCGCACTTCCCTTCACTTTATTCTGCTTTGATATTACTTTTAAAAAGTAAGTAGGCTACACATGATTTATTCCAACCTGAACGATACACAACTGCTCCTGCTGCTTCAGGAAAATGACGAAGCGGCCTTTGCAGAAGTGTACAACCGGTATTGGAAGCTGCTTTATACAACGGCGTACAAGATTCTAAGTGTAGAAGATGTGGCCAAAGATGCGGTGCAGGTAGTATTCATAGCGCTTTGGCAGCGGCGTGCAGAAGCTGCCATTCAATCCTTAAAACCTTACCTGCAACAAGCCGTTCGGTTCCAGATTTTAAAAGCCATTAGAGAGCAAAAAACAGACGAACAATTTTACAGTCGCTTAGCCGCTGTTACTACCGATATCTTTTACGAAAATCCTTTGCTGTTTAAAGAGCAGGAAGCTTTTTTTACAGACATATTAAACTCGCTTCCCGAAGATTGTCGTCTCATATTTAGCCTGAGCCGGGAAGAGCGATTGACATATAAACAGATTGCGACACAACTCAATATTTCGGAGAAAACAGTTGAGAAAAAAATGACCATCTGCCTGAAGCATATCCGCCAGGCATTGGAGCAAAACAGAGATTTGTGTGTTGCTTTGTTATTGTTTATCACCTGTTCCAATTAAGCCTGCAAATTCGTATCACTAACAGAAATAACTAAGACAACTAAAATGGTTTTTTAGCATGAAAAGTTGATATGCTGCGGCTTCATTTGATTTGGGAAAACGCTAAGAACTTTCAAATTGCTGAAATTTTAATTCTTACAATTTCAAAATTAAATTCCTCCACATATAGAACACCACACGGCGGTAACGATAAGCTTATCAGTGTTTCATTATTTTGATTGAAGTGAAGTATACATACGTTTACTAATCCGTTTTAAACAAAACTACTGGCCCAAATAAGCCTGATTTTTGCAATGTCGTATCGCCATTCCAGGGATTGATTCTGGAATAAACAAGATGCTGTTTCTCCGGTAGTTTATGGTCACCAATCATGCGGTTTTTCCAAGTGTTAATTACCTCCACTTCCAGTGTATTATTTCCCGGTTGTAAAGCACTTGTAATATTTACCCGGTAGGGATAGGTCCAAATGCCGCCTACATATTTGCCATTGACCTTCACTTTTGCCGTGGCAGTAAGATTTCCTAAATCGAGGTAGTAATCCTTTTGCGGAGCAATAGTATTTACCGCAAAAGAAGTAGTATAAACTGCAATACCGGAATAATAACGAATGCGATCATCATCGAATGTTGCCCAGTCTTTTAGCTCGTTTAGTATAATAGGTTTGGCTGGTCCCCGTTTAATAGAATCGTATTCAAAACGCACCTGCCAGGGACCATTAACCTTTTCCGCTATTGTTGGTTCAGGGAAGTTAGCAGTAACGTTATGAGCAGTTGGCTCACCTTCTTTGTCAAACACAATAAAGACGCTTCCATTGACGGTTAGTTGCAGTGGAATAGTCGTAGTATTTACACCTTTTTCAAATGCAGGTAGCAAATGAGTGGTGCCGGTGAGTGCATCCCACAATTCAGGTTGTAATCCGCTGGTGCGGAAAGTAGCCGTAAACTGAACGGGCTTAGCACTCGTATTAGCCAAAAAATAAATCTCTTTACCATTAAGCGTCCGGTGGGTATAGCGGATGGATTCATTGTCTGAACTAAAATCAGGAGCAACTGATATTGTTTGTAATACCTCATTCAGGCTTACCCCATTGAACACTAAACCTTTACCGTAAATGCGGTGGTGTTTCAAGCTATCACCCCATAGTTTTTGTGCCAGTTGCTTCACTGCCTGGTCAGCATATGGGTAATCCTGTAAGCTAGGTGAGCAGCTTGGTGGAGTGCCTAACACAATACCACCTGATGCCACTAGCTTTTCTATTTTTTGCAGCAATTCCGGACGCATAGTTTCCTGAGAGGGCAATACCAGCACACGGTAAGTAGTGCCATTGGGCAAAATGAACCTGCCATCCTTTACCTGCATATCCCGAATGATGACTTCGGCATTGATATAATCATAATTAAATCCCTTTGGCAGTTTGGGTTCCAGCGTTCCCCGCATGATTGGATTGTCTTCACCAATGTAGTACGCAATGTCGGCTATATATTTTCCTTGCTGTAGCATAAAATTGCAACGGCGGTGGTACAACGTAAACAAATCTATGTGCTTGAACCAGGTGTTCTTGCGGTTAAATTCTGTACCAAACCAGGCATCCACACCGGGATAAATATCTTCATAAGCTTGTTGAATATACAGATGCAGAACAGTACTATTAACCCCTTCGGTAAAGGCCCAATCGCTGAGGCTTTTTAGTTCCTTTGGATAAGTACTGTATTCAAAACTTTTAGTCCACGAACCACTGGTAAACGACTCTGCCCACACTTTGTTTTTTCCATAAATATGAGCGGTAGATGCTGCTCCCCTATTTTCAAACCGCTTATCACCAATTGGCTCTACCCAATACTCACCAGCCACTTCATCCGACTGCCCGCCGTATTGTAAAAACTCACCGGGATAGCCAGAATGTCCATAGTTTTCCAGCCAGGTTCTCAAACCGTTTTGGTGGCTTATTTCGCTCATACCGCCTACATAGTCATACGAAAGCTTATCTGCAACTAACCGCCGTACATCCCATAGAAAACGGTCAGAAATTTCAGGACTGCCAATGATATGCCCACTGTACACCGGCAGGTAAGGCGTGGCATCGTAACCGTAACGCTTTTTAAAATCAGTTAGAAAACTATCTGTAAAATTGAATCCACCCCGTTCGTAACTATCCATCACCACCATCTTCAACGTCTTACGGTCATTTGCCGGTACACGTTTCAAAATCTGGCCAACAAATGCATTGAAATGCATTTGGATATGTTCCTTACTCATCTTATCTACTTCCAGCCCTTCTGCTTCAAAAGAGGCTGGCCCATTGCGAACATCAATAAACCGCATGCCGGTTCGCAGAATAATCCAATCGCCTTTTTGCACATTCCAGTTAAGCGTTCCATCTGCTGTCATGTATTTTGAAATGTCAATTACATCTGTAGTGTCAGGCAGGTCTAAACTGCTATTTTGCACTGCCGGTATTTTTTGCAGCAAACCCGTCCATGATGGATTACTCCCAACAACCTTGGCCAACTTCTTTTCAGGTAAGTTTTTAATGACCGGCGTAGCACTCATTACAATATTTTTTATTTCACTGGCATCTGCTCCATTTCTTTTAAATACCAACCTAAAAGATTTTGCCGTCACTTCATCTAAAGGCAGAAAGTAGGGAGCATGCGGCTCAAAACCTTTTGCCAGGTCTTCAACGGTTTGGGAACGAATGATTTCTGCCTGTCGAATGCTTTTATAACAGGTATCTACTTTTACCTGAACATCTACTGTTACGTTTAAATATTCTCCCGGAAAAAAAGTCAAGCTTCTAACGGTAGCTGCTTTTGGAAGTTCTATATCGAATATCGATTCCTTTTCAGTTAAAAGAAAACGAACTCCGTGGCTTTTTGCAGGAGTAATAGTTGACGTAATTTTTACACCAGGTAAATCCAACAAATTTTGCTGATAATCCGGTGCAACCCGCATAGCCAACACTTTTACATCCTGGAAAAAAGTATCTGTTGTTGCTAATTGTTTTGAAATGCGGACAGGACCTTTTACCCGTATTTCTGATGCGTCGAGATAACGCATGGCCTGCGCTGCTTTTACCCATGGCCCACCTGATTGGCTCCAGCCGGGGCAATTAAATAAACCTACTTCAATATCTAGTTCCGCTGCTGTTTTTAAAGCAGTATGCAACACCTCCCACCACTCATCCGAGAACACTTTTACTTTTCCAAACCACTTACCTGTCGTATCTCTCGACCAATCCGTACGGTTGCGGATATTGGTGCCAATAAAGACCCGTGTAATGCCTGCTTCCTTCATGGCGTACAAGTCTTTCACAACACCTTCTTTCGAAATGTGGTTATTCAGCCAATAGTAAAAGGTTGTAATTCTAACACTATCGGGTGGGGTAATGAATCCACTTCTAATAGGTGTAAAATCATTCTTTTCGATTTGCTTAAATCCTACGAGCAGACCAACTACTCCTACAATAAGCCATTGATATCGTTTATTCATGTTGCTTCTGCCATCAGGTGTTATTGTTTTCTAAAGCTATAAATGATTTCCTATTGTGCCTTTTAATTCTCAAATTGATTGTGCTTTAATTAAGGCATAACCTAAATTTATAT
>CAXTDG010000418.1:0-4837 GCA_964242675.1 uncultured Chitinophagaceae bacterium | reverse complement strand
TAGGTAGGCACGGGGGGTAGGAAACGATGCCCCGGTAATACCTGCAATGGCCCGACCTACAAAAAACCAACCTACGGTAGGAGCAAACGACAACAACAGATAATCGATACCAAACCCAAATAAAGAAAATAACAGCACCGGGCGGCGGCCATATTTGTCGCTCAGATTACCCAGCACCGGGGCAAAAATGAACTGCATTACGGCATACGTAACCAGCATCCAGCCACCAATTTCTGCTGCCCGGCTATTACTTACACCGGCAAGGTTTTTAATAAGATCTGGCATCACCGGGATGATAAGTCCAAAGCCTATGATATCAATAAGAAGTGTAAAAAAGATAAAAGCAATAGCAGGATTACGTTGGCTGGAGGGCATCTTCAAAAGCGTTTACAGTGGGGCCAAAGATGCCGTTTAATTTATGATTTTCGACTTTGGATTTGTAAATCAGGCAACTATAATCCATCATCATTTGCTTAGGCTTGCTGCTACTACCAATAAAATGATTGCATAAAAAAAGGAAGCTATTCTGCTTCCTTAATATTGTTATTTGCCCCTGCTGACGTACCTCCACCTTGTGTACTTTTCAGGTAAGCTTCATCAGTTTCCTTCTTTGCTTCGTCCTGTGGTACGCTTTGGATGCGGTCGGCATCATTATCGCCACTCAGCCCGGCTTGTTGCTCGGTATTTTTAGGATCAGCTTCTCTGGAAGCAGGCCCATCGGGCCGGTCTTTACCTGGTTCCATCATTGGTTCTGGCATAGTTGTAATGTTTAGGTTGTGCAGGCAAATAGTAAGCCGAAGAAAAGTAGAGCTAGCCCCAAGCCCCCTCTAAATCTCCCCCAACGGGGGAGACCTGAAAACCGTAGTCCCTTTTACTCTACATGTATTTATACACTTATTTCTTCACTTTAATCTTCGCATATTCCCTCCCCCGTTGGGAAATGATAGGTGGAGGCTTCTAATAATCCTTTGCCAGGAAAAACTTATTTCGCTCTTTGATTTGCCCATCCTCCCGCAGCTCAAATTTGTACCAGCCGCCATGGTAGAAGTCAGCCTTATCAAGGGTTAAATAGGCGGCTTTTATTTGCCGGAGTTCCAGCACCGGTGTATCGTCTTCCTCTGTAATAATGAGTTCGTATTTTTTAGCAAGCGCTTCCGGCAGGTTGATGGCAATATAGCCATCCTTATCGGGGTACACATAAATACTGGTGTGGTATACATACGGCGGCACGTAGCGCTTTATCACAATCACATTGCTGCTTTCAAGGGTCAGCGTATCTTTTGTTCGGGCAATAATAGAATCTTTGAACCGCAGGTATGCCCCAGAAACCAGGCTGGCAATTACCGAATCGCCCAGCTTTACGGTGAAATTCTGCTCCGGTTCTTCAATCCGGTTTCTTACCGATTCGGTTACTTTATCCCGTTTTAAATCAATTTCAATCCCGGCGGTAGGATCAAATGCCGGCCGCTTGGATTTGGTGAAAAAATAAGCTCCGCCCTGTAGCGAATAGAAAATGCGGTAATACACTTTTACGCCAGCATAAATTTTATCGGTAAACCCGTTTTGCGGCAGTTCCGGCGACTCGGCAGAATAAATGGTAGAGAAACGCTTGAGGCTATCGTAGGACCGCTGCACTGCCACCTGGGCCATAGTGGTAAACTGATTAGCCCAGCTAATTACTATTCGTCCGCCGCCTTTATCCACTACAGAAAATTGTGGCAGCGTATCCTGCGCCTTTAGCGGTTGCAAAAAACCAATCAATAAAAATGGTAGTATCCATTTTATTACGAACGACCCTTTCATTGCGGCAAATATAACAGAACACCTTTGCCACTGGCCTTTTTAAGAACGGTTAAAATTGCAGCGTTTCGGCAGGCAACGAACGGTTGCCCTGCAAGCCGCCACTATGCAAAACCATAACCGAAGATTCTTCCTTAAAAAAACCAACCTGTGCCAAGCTTTTTACAGCATACATCAGCTTAGCGGTGTAAACAATGTCGGTGGGCATGGCTGATTCCAAATACAGCTGGTTAGCAAAATGGATAAGGGCTGGTGTATGCCGGGCAAAGCCGCTAAAGCTATAATCCTGGTTTAATATCAGCTTTTTATTAAGCAACTGTTTTTGCCAGCTTTTTATTTTTTCACTTACGGCCTGGTCAGCCGTACCGGCATCTATTCCTACTATGGTGGCAAAATTGTGCGGTACAAATGCCAGTCCACCGAAAGTGGTGGCGGTGCCTACTCCACATACGGCGTAGTTGTAAGTAGGTAAATGAAGTTCCTGCAAGAAGCGGCTGCTCTCCTGTACGCCAGGTTCATCAGCACCGCCCATCGGTATATATTGCAAATTATTTTCCGCAGCAAAAACACCTGCTGCAGATTCATCATAAAACTGGTTGCGGTTTATAAACTGGATATTGACTCCCCAGCTTTGCACATCTGCAAGCATAGCATTTTGCAAACCAGCATGCCCTTTTATCCAAACCTGTAGCGGCAACCTTAATTCCATACAAGCCCATGCACAGGCATGGATATGGTTGCTCCACGGGCCACCTTTCGTCAGGATACCTGCTTTTCCTTCAGCTACCGCTTTTTGTAAAAAGCCCCGCAGCTTCATCCACTTGTTACCACCAAGTATAAGGTGCATTTTGTCAAGCCGTAGCACATCTACTTTCAACCTGCAAGCCTTAAAAACAGGATCGTTCCAGGCTTGCAAAGGCGGTTGATTAAAATTTAATGCAGTGTTCATCATTTCGGCCCGATTATCTTAGCGGCGATTTTTACAATTTTATAAATAGCAAATATGCAAAAACCTACCCTCGTCATTTTAGCCGCCGGCATGGCCAGCCGCTATGGTAGTCAGAAACAAACCGCAGGCTTTGGCCCTACCGGCGAAACCATCATGGATTACTCTATTTACGATGCCATCCGTGCCGGTTTTGGCAAAGTCGTATTTATTATTCGGGAAGACTTTGCTGAAAGTTTTAAGGCCGTTACCGAACCAAAGCTACAAGGCAAGATAGAAACTGATTACGTGTACCAAAGCCTCGAGAAATTTTTACCCGAAGGCATGGAAGTGCCCGCCGAACGCAAAAAACCCTGGGGAACAGCCCATGCCGTTTTGTGTGCGAAAGATGCGGTGCATGAAAATTTCATCGTTATTAATGCCGATGATTTTTATGGTAAAGATGGCTTCCAGAAAGCCTATGAATTTTGCAACGATGGCTGCGACGATAAAACCTACGGTATTATTGGCTATACACTTAGCAAAACGCTGAGCGAAAACGGAACCGTAAGCCGTGGCGTTTGTAAAACCGATGAAAATAATAACCTGGTGGAGATAAATGAACGCACCAAAATATATTGGAAAGACGGTGTAGGCGGAAAAGTAGCCTATGAAGACGAAAGCGGCGAACACGATGTAGACCCAGCCAGCCCGGTAAGCATGAACTTCTGGGCCTTCCCTCCTACTACCTTTTCTTACATGCAAAAGCTTTTCTCTGATTTTGTAAAAGAGAATGGCGACAAACCGAAAGCTGAATTCTTTATCCCGATTGTGGGCGATAAATTTATTAAAGATGGAATGGGTGTTATAAAAGTGATTCCTACATCAGCCCAATGGTTTGGCGTAACCTATCCTGAAGATGCACCGGTAGTAAAGCAAAGCCTGAAAGACCTGATTGATGGCGGAGAATATCCGCAGAACTTGTGGGCCTAATTTCCTACTTTTATTTTCTTTTTTACCTCCTGTTGGTTTGGCCGCAGGGGGTTTTTTGTTTTTGAGCGGGCTATAAATCAAAGGCACATAAATCTTTTGTATCGGTTAATTGTGCCCAACGAGTAGATAAGAGTTTCGCATAGTCAATAAAAAACAATCCATATGCGCCAATACTATATCCGTCATTTACTTCTACCAAAAGTGTTCGGCCATCTTTTGTAACTCCTACATCCATTCCGTATGCGTTTGGAGCATCAGTAAATGCTGCAACTGCTGCTTCTACCATTGCAGCATCATATCCAACTTTCCAGTCACCTTTGTATGGGCGTACATCCAATATTTTCCCATACCGTACAAACACACGCCACTCTCTAACAAACTCAACTAAGTCTGAAATCCAAATAGGCACGTTGTATTGCTGATCTGCCGTACCCCTTAAGTCAGCCAAATTTTTTACTACCCGGCCGGTGAATTTTTTTGATTGCCCTCTTGGCTTAATAAACACATTCCAATTGGCTGCATCTACATCGAACTCGTTTATGGTAGATGCTTGTAAATTCCGACCTAAAAACTTATGTAAGGAAGATGGATAGTCAATATCGGTAGGGTAATTTTTACCCAAATGCTTCAATGCCCGATGAATGAAATTAATAGAACCAACAGCAATTGATTCAGTATCATCTACTGGAAAATCTTGTACATTATCAACTTCAATTACATGAAAGCCCATGTGTGTAAAACCTTCTAAAGCTGTATAGAAATTGATGTTCGAAATTTGACCCTTTTGAGCCATTTTTTCATAATACACTCTCATAAAATTTCCTCAAGAAAAGACATTATAAAGTCAGTTTACTTCCTTAACAAAATATAAACTGAGACAGAGTTCCACCCAGCATTATCAATTATCCATTTTCAATTATCCATTAAAACAACGACACCCACCAGGTTCGTTCGAACGTCTTTCCAGCCGACAAACTTTCCAGTCCTTCTTTATCCGGCCATTCGCCGCTAGCATTTACGCTGTCGGCAATACCGCACCAGGGTTCAATGCAGACAAAGTCGGCACCGGGGGCAGCCCACAGTCCGAGGTAGGGGAACCCTTCGAAACTGAAATTCAAC
>CAXTDG010000417.1:0-4839 GCA_964242675.1 uncultured Chitinophagaceae bacterium | reverse complement strand
CCATAAAGATGTGAACGAAACCATGGAAACGGCCGAACGGGCCACCGGCGAACGGCAACTGGGTACCCACCCAGAAACTGGCAAACCCGTTACTGCTCGTATGGGTCGCTTTGGCCCAATGGTGCAAATTGGCAATACCGAGGAAGAAGAAAAGCCGCAGTTTGCATCTTTAAAAACCGGTCAGAGCATCGAAACTATTTCACTGCAGGATGCCCTGGATTTATTCAAACTACCATTTAGCCTGGGCGAACACGAAGGCAAAGAGGTAACGGTAGGTATTGGCCGCTTTGGGCCGTATGTAAAGTTGGGCGATGACTTTATTTCCCTACCTAAAGGCGAAGACCCACATAGTGTAGATATGGACCGGGCCCTGCAGATAGTTGCCGAAAAACAGCAGGCCGATGCACCAGTAGCTACCTACCAGGATATGCCGGTAACCAAGGGCAAAGGCCGCTTTGGCCCCTTCATTAAGTGGAACGACCTGTACATCAATGTACCACGGGCTTACAACTTCGATACCCTGAGCCAGAGTGATATTGAAGCCCTGATTGAAAAGAAAGTTGAAAAAGAGGACAACCGCTACATACAGCAGTGGCCTGCAGAAAAAATTTCCATTGAAAATGGCCGCTGGGGGCCCTACATCCGCTTTGGCAAAAAAATGCTGAAGCTGGGCCAGCCAGGCAAAAGCAAGTACACCAACGAAGAAGCAGCAGTACTTCCATTAGATGATGTAAAAAAAATAATTGAATTACAAGTGCCCGGTGCTTTTGAGAAAAAAGTAAAAGCGGCAGCCAACAAAGCACCAAGTAAAACGGCTGCTTTTAAAACTACATCCCCCAAGAAAGCGACCCCTAAAAAAGCAGCAAAAGCGAAATAGATTCTAACTGGAATTAATTGAACAAAGGCACAGATTTGTAATACATCTGTGCCTTTTTTTTAAGCCGTATTATGGTTGAAAACCTGATCATTGATTTTGGCTTTACAGACCAACAGGCTGCAAAAGCTGCGGTTGTAAGTATTGATTTTGTAATAAAGGTTCGGGCAGAACTGGAAGCCAAAAAGCAGGTTTATAAATATTTAAAACATATTCAAAGGAAAGGAAGTAGAAATCATTATTAATAAAAGCAAAAGATAGCCACATCGGCTATCTTTTGCTTTTATACTAACTGCCTGTACTTTACTTTCTTCTTGGATTGATTTTTAGTACAATAGCGCATGTGAGTTGCCAAATATTTACATGCACAAAGCATATATGAACAAAAGGAACATTATTGTGGTAGGTGCTTCGGCTGGTGGTTTTCATGCTATGCAGCAGCTCATAGCCGGGTTGCCCTCCAACCTGGATGCTTCTATCTTCATCGTGTGGCATGTAGCACCATACGTAAAAAGTATTTTACCACAACTACTCAATAAGTCGCATAAGCTATATGCAGCCCATGCTATTGATAAAGAGCCGATTGTGCCAGGTCGTATTTATGTAGCCCCCCCCGATTATCATTTACTACTGGAGCAGGGCATGGTACAGGTAACGAAGGGGCCTAAGGAAAACCGCTTTCGTCCGGCGGTAGATCCCCTGTTTCGTTCCGCAGCGTACGAATATGGTTCGCAGGTAATAGGTATTATATTATCCGGCGCACTAGACGATGGAACGGCTGGTTTATGGACCGTTAAAAACAGGGGCGGCATTGCCATTGTGCAAGATCCGGAAGATGCAGAAGTAAGATCTATGCCGGAAAATGCAGCGCAGGCAGTAGAAATAGATTATAAAATAGCTGCTGCTGATATGGGAGCATTACTGGTACGGCTATGCAACGAGCCTGTAGAACCAACTAATACTATGGCTATGAATAATGATAAAAAAACTAAAGTAGAAATAGAAATAGCATTACAGGGTAATGCACTGGAAAAAGGCGTAATGGATCTGGGTGAATTTAGCCCGTATGCCTGCCCCGAATGCCATGGAGTGCTTACTGCTTTAAAAGAAGGCGGCCGGATGCGTTTTCGTTGCCATACCGGCCATGCATTTTCAGCCGATAGCCTGCTGGCTACTATCACCGAAAAAATTGAAGACAGCTTGTGGGGTGCCATTCGGGGGGTGGAAGAAAGCATAATACTGATGAACCACCTGGGCGACCATTTTGCCGAATCTAATAATACCCACCTGGCAGCTACCTATTTCAAAAAAGCAAAGGATGCTGAAGATCGGGTACAACTAGTGCGGAAGGCAGTATTTGTACATGAGCAACTCAGCTCCGATAGCATCCGGCAACAGGCTGGCGAAGAAACGGACCCGGTACTTTCTTAACCTGATAACTCAGTTATTTAACCCAACTATAAATTACCACCCCCCCCAGCCCGACCGCTTAACACCTGGCACCTACGAATTATAGTATTTCAGCGTCTTTACTGTTCGGCGCAGTCATAGCAGTTATAAAGTGTATCAGTAATAGTGCGATTAAAAAAAGAGCAGTTATTTAGCACAGTTAGTACAATGTTATTATGAGTTTATCTGACAATTTAGACCTAGCGGGTAGTATAAATGGCACCACTAAAAACGATTTTCTAATAGTTGGCATCGGTGCTTCAGCTGGTGGTATACAGGCGCTAAAAGAATTTTTCGAGAACGTGCCACCCGATTCAGGCATTGCTTACGTCGTTATTCTGCATCTTTCTCCCAGTCACGATAGCCAATTGGCACAAGTGCTACAGGCTGTTGCCACTATCCCGGTTGCAAAGGTTGTTGAACAGGTACGGGTAAGGCCCAATCATGCCTACGTTATACCGCCCAACCAGCACCTTACTATGGATGGCGACAACCTCCTCGTATCGCCCAACTTGCTGGTAGAAGACCGGCGGGCACCGGTAGATATTTTCTTTCGTACCCTGGCCGAGTCGCAAGGGTCTATGGCCGTATCTGTAATACTTTCCGGCACCGGGGCCAATGGGAGTATGGGCCTTAAACGAGTAAAAGAGCGGGGTGGGGCAGTTTTTGTGCAAAACCCACGGGAAGCGGAGTACAATGAAATGCCCCGCAACGCCATTGCCACCGAACTGGTAGATGAAGTGCTGCCAGTAGCTGCTATCCCTACTAAAATTATCGCTTATAAAAATAGCCTGGGTACGGTACACATTCCGGAAGAGGCCGATAAGCGGCCAGAAGCTCAGCAACTGGCCCTGCGGGAAATTTTTACACAACTACGCCTGCGTACCGGCAACGATTTCAGCAACTATAAACGCCCTACGCTACTGCGCCGGATAGAGCGGCGCATCAACATTCGTAGCCTGCCCGACCTGTCTGCCTATGCGGCTTATATACAGGCTAACCCTAGTGAGTCAGCGGCCCTGCTAAAAGACCTGTTGATTTCCGTGACCAACTTTTTTCGGGATAAAGCGGCCTGGAATGTAATGGAGACAGAAGTGTTTTCGAAGCTGCTAAGGCATAAAACACCGGAAAGTGCGCTGCGAATATGGGTGGCTGGTTGTGCTACTGGCGAAGAGGCCTACTCTATAGCTATGCTTTGTGCCGAAAGAACACTAGGCGCAATAGATGCACCCAAAGTGCAGATTTTTGCTACTGATATTGACGAAACAGCTATTGCTCATGCACGAGAAGGATTATATACCTTGAACGATGCAGCCGATGTGTCGCCAGAACGCCTGCGTCGCTTTTTTACAAAAGAGGGTGAAAACTTTCGGGTACGCCGGGAAATACGGGAGATGGTCATGTTTGCCCACCACAACTTTATTAAAGATCCGCCCTTTTCGCACCTCGATCTTATTACCTGCCGCAATGTGCTCATTTACCTCAACCATATAGCGCAGGAACGGGTATCCGAAACTTTTCACTTTGCGCTGGAACCGGGCGGCTTTCTTTTCTTAGGCTCGTCCGAATCGTTTGATGGGGCGGTAGATTTATATTCTGCTTACAACCGGGAGCATCATATTTTTCAAACCCGGCAGGTGCAAAGCCGGTTGTACCCCGTGCCAGAGTCGGTACCCACCCTTCGTACTGATCCTACAGCTATGCGGGTAGCTACTGCCGAAACCGAAAACAGGAGCCGGTTTCGCATTACGTACAGCGACCTGCACCAGCGGCTGCTGGAAGAATATGCGCCACCATCGGTGGTGGTAAATGAAGAACACGATGTGGTGCATATATCTGACAAAGCAGGTCGTTTTCTGCAAATTACAGGTGGCGAACCCTCGCAAAACATTTTGAAACTGGTAGTGCCAGAGCTACGGTTAGAGCTGCGGTCGGCCCTGTTACGGGCAGTAGAGCAACAGGCACCGGTACGTACTATTCCGCTACAGATTACTATTGTTGGTAAAGCAGAAGCCATTACCTTATATGTAAAACCGGTGTTGCAGCCTAATACTGCGACACAGGGATTTATATTGATTCTATTTGAACCGATTGCTACTAGCGAAGCGCTGACCGAAATAGTGTACACTACCAACGAACCGGCCACCCGCCATCTGGAAGAAGAACTGGTACGGCTAAAAGTACAGCTTCGCAATACCATAGAGGAATACGAGTTTCAAAGCGAAGAACTGAAAGCCTCTAATGAGGAACTACAGGCCATGAACGAGGAACTACGGTCGGCTGCCGAAGAACTGGAAACCAGCAAGGAAGAGCTGCAATCCATCAACGAGGAAATGCGGACGGTGAACCAGGAACTGAGCGTAAAAATTGACGAAACCACTATTAGCAGCAATAACCTGCAAAACCTCATCAACTCCACCGATATTGGTACCATCTTCCTGGACCGCAACCTGCTGATAAAGCTGTTTACCCCGGCTATTGGCCGCCTTTTCAACCTTATTTCCGCCGACTATGGC
>CAXTDG010000416.1:0-4843 GCA_964242675.1 uncultured Chitinophagaceae bacterium | reverse complement strand
AATAAAAAGGAGAAGTTTTTTTGTAGTAAAAAAGAGAAATAATGATTGGATTCAGTACAGAATTTACCAGTAAATACATTGCCCGATTTCTTAATTTATATGGAGGCGGTATTTTGTAGTATGAGCCTACGCAGGCAACAACGCTGCAAGGGTCTGGAAATTTTGCAGCGTTATTGCCTGCCATTTCCATCCTATGCCTTTTACCCTAGCAAAAGCGCTATTATTTATAAGCTCAGGATTGCAGTACGCTGTTCAAAAAGTTTTCGGTGGCCTCTTCCACATCTACCAAATTCTCCAGTGCCTTAATGTAGGCGCTACCAATAATAGCCCCATTCGCAAAACGGCAGGCCTCGTTAAACGAAGCTTTATCTTTTATACCAAACCCTATCAGTACCGGGTTTTGCAAATTCAAATTTTTTAAACGGGTGCCATAACTTTCCAATTGTAGCGCCTTATTGCCACCCGTAACAGATGAAGAAGAAACAGCATACAAAAAGCCGCTGCTGCGTTGATCAAGTGCCTTCACCCGTTCGTTAGAAGTTTCGGGCGTAATGAGAAAAATAAAATCGAGGTTGTACTTTTTAATAATAGGGCCATACTCCTTATTAAACTCATGCATTGGCAAGTCGGGCAGAATAAGGCCATCAATACCGCAAGCCGCAGCATCAGCACAAAACCTTTCGAAACCGTATTGCAGTACCGGGTTCATATAGCCCATTAACACCACCGGTACTACTATTTGCTCCCGAAAATGTTGAAGTTGTTCAAATAGTTTTTGAATAGTAATTCCCCCGACAAGGGCGTGGGCACTACTGGCCTGAATCACCGGCCCATCAGCCAGTGGATCACTATAAGGCATACCCAACTCTATCATATCTGCACCATGCTTTTGTAGCGCCTGCATCACTGCAAGCGTACTATCGAAAGTGGGATAGCCAGCTGTACAATACACATTCAATACACGAGCCTGCTTGCGAAGAAATAACTGCTTGAGACGATCCATGGAAATGTGAAAAGGCAAAAGTAAGAAAGTAGCTGCGGCAGTTAGCGGAAAAGAAAAAGCGACCTCTTACAAGGAATAGCAAGTAGCTTCTAAAACTGGTTTGATTGTAGTATTGTATCTATCAAAAAATAGCTACGATTGGCACCTAACCCATTCTTAATGTTTAGAAAGCTCCGTGCAACCTTAACTGCTATTGCTTTTCTTTGTTGTGGAATTCTTTTAGTATACCGTGGGCTTCAAACACCTGCACAATTGCAGTTTGTTAAGAGTAAAATCCACAATTTTGGTATTGATGCACTTCCTAGCAGAAATGGAAATATAAACTATTCAATTTCGTTTGATATTAGTGCTTGGGGCAGTAGACATGGAATATCCTTAGGGTAAGAAATTAGTTCTAAAGATCAAACGCTTTATCTATCACTTGATTCTACCAAGTTGTATAAAATTATTTTTGATCCCACAGTAATTCCTTCCGAGGGAATTATTTTTGATGTTAGATCTATCGTATTGGATCATCAGAAGATATTTGAAAAATCAACTGCTACATCTATAATCTCAGGAGTTCTACTTTTTTTCTTAGGCTTAGTTATTTTGTATTTCGTTTTCATTAAACGCCAAGAAAACTAACAATTAATAGTCGCCGTTAGAAGTTTTAAAAGGCCAGCTTATTCAATTGTTTTCGCCCACCGGAGGACATTTTCATTACATAGAAACACATGAAAAGAAGTATTTTAAACCTAGGAATTTGACGATTGGAACCATTACTAAAGACAACAAGGCATGCCTTGTCTCTACAAAGCACAAAATGAAAAGAGGCTGCTTCCTGAGTAAGAAGCAGCCTCTTTTGTAAAAAGATAATTTATTACACACCCCCAAAAATGCTGAAACCGCCGTCCACACAAATCATGGAGCCGGTTACGAATTTGGAAGCATCACTTAGTAACCAAACCAAAGCACCAATCAATTCGTCGGGCTGACCGAAGCGTTTGAAGGGTGTTTGACGAATTACTAGTTCGCCCCGTTCGGTATAGCCACCTTCGGGTTTAGTAAGTAAGTTTTTGTTTTGCTCCGTCAGGAAAAAACCGGGAGCAAGTGCATTCATGCGGATTTTATCACCAAAGCGGCGGGCCAGTTCTACGGCAAACCAGCCGTTGTAGCAGTCTACCGCAGCCTTACCCATATTGTAGCCCAGCACACGGGTGATGGCCCGTTTGCTATTCATGCTGCTGATATTTACAATGCTGCCGCTACCCGTCTGGGCAATGGCTTCGCCAAATACCTGCGTTGGTATGATAGTGCCCCAAAGGTTGAGGTCCATTATCTTTTTCATCCCGCCAATGTTCATGCTGAAGATGTCCTGGTCGGGGAGTAATACGCCTTCGGGGCCATTGCCGCCAGCACCGTTTACCAGGCCATCAATCCTGCCCCATTTGTCCAGCACTTTCTTTTTGGCTTCAGTTAACTGGGCTTCATCCATTGCGTCGGCCACCAATGCTATAGCTTCTCCGCCGTTGGCATTTATTTCTTCGGCCCGTTGGTTGGCTATTGCTTCGTTGCGACCCAATATGCCCACCTTGCCACCAGCGGCTACTATGCCTTTAATAAAGGAAAGGCCAAGGATGCCAGTGCCGCCGGTTACTACTATTACTTTTCCTTCAAGAGAAAATTCGCTCATATTATTAAGTCAAAAATTGAAAGTAAGAATTAAGAATGGGAGTGGTGAGAGCGTAAAAATGAGGGTTGTTGCAATGAGTTTTGGGGGTAGCGGTTCAGTTGCTCAATAGATAGATACAACCTGAACGGTGCTAACGCCGCATGAGTTCAATGTATAGATAATAGCCTGGCTCAAAAAAAAAAGGTAAAAAGAATGCTACCCGTGATGCGAAAACCAGCAAACTCGAAGCAGCGACTTTTTCCTTTTGCTTTTTGCCTTCTTACCTAATCGTTGTTGCAGGTGCCACATCCATATCAGAATACACTAGATTTTCGCCTCCCATACCCCAAATAAAGCTGTAAGATGCTGTACCACTGCCGCTATGAATACTCCATGCAGGCGATACGATGGCTTGCAAATTTTGCACTACCATGTGTCGTGTTTCCTGCGGTTGGCCCATATAATGGAAAACCACATGATCTTTCGGCACATCGAAATAGAGATAGATTTCGCTACGGCGGTCGTGTACGTGGGCGGGCATGGTATTCCAGATGCTACCGGTATGCAATACGGTAAGGCCCATTACCAACTGGCAGCTTCTAATGCCATCGAGGTGAATGTATTTGTAAACAGTGCGGTTGTTGGCGGTATCGCTGCTTCCAATGGTGGCAGGTGTAGCGCCATGGCTATTCATAAATGTGACCGGGTACACCGCATGGGCCGGGGTACTCAGCAGGTAAAAGATGGGTGGATCGTTAGCATCGGCAGCGGCAAATGAAACCGACTTAGTGCCTTTACCTGCGTACAGACAATCCAGTTTTTTTAATTCAAAACTTTGGCCATCGGCAACCACGGTGCCAGCACCACCAATGTTGATGATACCCAGTTCCCGGCGTTCCAAAAAATAATCGGCCCGCAGGTTATCGTACACTGGCAACTCAATGGTTTTAGAAACAGGCTTTGCTACGCCGGCAATCATGCGTTCGTAGTGGGTATAAGCCAGGTTAATTTCATCGTCCGCCACCAGGTTGTCCAGCAGAAAGCGGTTGCGGATGGTTTGCGTATCGTAGTGCTTAAAATCGTCAGGATGCACGGCCTGGTAAACAGGTAACTCCATATAAAAATGAATGAATTTGAAATGGCGAAGCGGCGATGCCGGTACGTGGCGAAAGTATTTTATCAGGGGCAGAATCCGATAACTTTTATACGCAATAAGAATCTGTTACCAAACCGCCCTGCCTATTACTTCTTGCAAATTGCCTTTTCCTATTTGGTTTTACGGATTATTCTGTGTCAGATTGCCTTGTATTACAAACGTTTTTCCGGTGGCTACGGTTAGTAGTACGCCTGTAGAAAGGGTGTAAGGCACATTCAAAACACACTGCCCTCCGGCTGACGGGTTAATGATAATGGAGCTTTCGGCAGGTAGAATCGCAGGTGGTATTTTGCCGTTGAGCCAGTTGGCAACATTGCTCCAATCTCCATTTCCGGTAAAGGTGTAGGTTCGGCCACCTATGAATGAACCCACATCAAACGACCGCAACCGTGGCGGAATGGTTACAACAAAAGGCCCAACGCTACGTACAAATTTCTCATTGCTGATGTAGCCATACGTATCATTTCTGAAAGTAAGCCCCTCGGCTTGCCCCATTATTAGTACATCGGGCAGGTCGATGCGCCGCTTGTTGCCATTGAAGAATTTTTCACCACTATAGCCACTTAGCACATGCATAAAATGAAGGGCACTGCCTGTGTTTTGATAACCTAATAATGCTACCACATTTCGGCCTGGTGCTTTGTCAGCAGCCGTCACCAGGTAGCTAGTAGCCAGCGTATCAACCGGCATGGCGATGTAAGTACCTGCCTGCAAGCCAGTGATTACATAATGCGTTGTATTCAGCGTAACCCAGTCTTTACTAAACAGGTGAATTTTACCACCCTCTATTAGCATGGCTTCGCAGTCGAAAGCAGTGCTGTTGGCAGCTACTGGTTGCGGCGGTTGTGGCTGATTGCTGTAGGTAAACTGGATGGTTTCGATCTGGGCCTGCGGAATGGTGACTACCGGGTTGGTTGTAAAATTTGGTATGATGCTAAAAGGAAATTTGTAAATTTTCAAATCAGTTCGGGCACCATTCGCATTATTTCCAAAATCGCCTATGTAAAAATAACTACCGTCGAACCCAATG
>CAXTDG010000415.1:0-4845 GCA_964242675.1 uncultured Chitinophagaceae bacterium | reverse complement strand
GTGCTACACTAAGCAATGTTGGCAATAGCAATTACTTAGGTTCTGCAGTGCAAATCAGAAGAAATTCTTCTATTTCTATTTACAATACTATTATCATGGGCTGGGCAAATGGTATTTCAATAGACGACCAATTGGGCACTCCTACCAGTGGAAATATTACTAATGGCAACATCCGCATTAAGAATGTACTGATTGCTGGTTGCGGTACACCTATTACCTATATCGGTAGTGGTGGTAGTTCTACACCTGCAGTAGATGCCTGGTTTAAAGGACAGGCTGGTACATTCCCTCAGGTAAATGTGGGTGCTGATACAAACAAAGTGGTTACGAATGCAGATCAGGCTGGTTACACTCGTCCGTTCGATTACCTTAATTATGATTTTACACCTTATGGTAATACAACCACGCCCAATCTTAACTTCCCTACTGCTACAGTTCCTGTCATCAACAATGTCAGCTTTGCAGATAGCAAACTAACTGCTGCTATTGCTACTACTCAGATCAACAAAATTGAAGCAGTGAATTTCCGGGGTGCTATTTCTCCGGCAGCTACTACAGGTGATTATTCTAACTGGTATAAAGGCTGGACAAGATTTTAAAATACAGTTTTTCTCAAGTCAATTTTCTCATAAGTGTTCGGCCCCGGTTTCTACCGGGGCCTTTTTTATTGACCAAGCTCTAGTTGATATTTACCAGCATTATCTCAACCGCCCCGATGCAGACAATGCGTTAATAATAACCGGATCATTTCGCTTATCAAACTGTTGAAGAGAGGAGCTTCCGCTGATCATTACAAAACCAATTTGTAACTCATTGTTTGTAAAAAGGATGGGGTCGATAGTAGCAACGCCAACCGTCATGGAACTAAGAATGGCCGGATGAAAGCGGCCGTAATAAACAGGTTGTCCATCAACCACTACAGCAAAGCCTTTATCGTTCGAATAGTTTCTGATAACAGGTTTTATATCTGTTTTTAGTTTAAACGTTTTTGTAGCCTAGTTGTACCACTCTATATCTGCATTTGCCACCAACGGTGTACTAGCCAATACGGCATTCGTAATGGCAATAGTGGGCGGATTAGTTGCCGGGTCTACCCTAACCGTAAACGAATCCAGCATGAAGATTTCAATCTTTGCATTTTTATTACTTTTACTACAACCCGTATATAACAGGAGCAGAAGGCAGCAATAGAGCAGATGTTTCATAACCGTTTTTTTGAAAAGATGACGATAGCAACTGCTGCATCATTGCATGAGGCCAAAAGTATTAGCCGGTCAATTTTATATTTAATCCCGTTTCTGAGTAGGGTTGTATTCATATCCCACATCATAAGCAGCCTTTCGCAAAGAAGTGGGCAATTGGCCAATCTTTAGGTCTTCGCTTTGTGGGGTGGGCTCGCAAACGGTGTATTGGCGGCCTTTGTAAACAATGGTTTTGCCGCCAGGATTCGAAAACTGGATAGCGATCGTAACATGTTCCGGGTACAGCAGCGTTATCATGGGCAGGTTGTACAGTTCCTTTACCAAATAAAAAAACAAAGCCGATCGATCTTCGCAATCGCTGTATTCATATAGCAGGGTTTCTTCTGGTGCTAGCCGTTTTTCCTTACCAAAATTGTCGGCGTCTTTTTCAAAAGCAAAAGCATAACGGGTAAAGTGCATCAGGTAGTCAATACCGCTCCGCTCATCCATTTTGCTTACTACCGCTTTCAAATCGGGTATTAGCGTTTGGTAGGTTTCGCTGCTGAGCGGAATATTAAAACAAGACTCAAAATCAACCACCGGGTAGTTGGCGAAAATGTCTTTCACCACCGGGTTTATCTTAATCTTAAAGTTGTAATCTTTTCCGCCGTAGCTAAAGTTTAGTTGCTTGCTTACGTAGCTGGCATTGGTAAAAAGGGGCAACTGATTTACCCGGTACGAAAATGCCTGGTTAGCACCCGGCACCCGAATGAGTTGCTGAAAAGCTTTTTCCTTTTCGAAATTGATGGAGCCATAATCGTGGTAATTGAGGCACACATACTGTTTGCCACCCACTAGCTGGTAAGGAATATTGTAGATGCTATCGTTGCTCTGCACATAAAACAATAGCCGGTTGTGGCTTATCATTCTTACCCCGGCATCGTAGCCTGACTGAGAAAGCAGGAACCATTTGTACAAGGTGTAGCGATGATAATTCTGAACCTTCGGGCTAATGACATTAGCCGTTTTGCGAATAAGCTGGTAGTACAGCCAATCGTTTAAAGAATGGCTATTTCTATAATTGGTTAAGGCAGCTATGAGCGGTTGATAAGCTGTCTGGCTAAGCTGATGATAAAAATGGGCGATGGAAGAATCGGACAGATCATTAAAAGGCACCGATAATGATGCCTCAAAGGGAAGCACAACGGTATCGTTGTACAGGTTAATGCTAAGTTGTGATGGTACCGTTTGGCTGCGTAGCTGGCGGCTGGTAAAAACCAGGGAAAATAGAGATAATATGGTAACAAGCTTCTTCAATACCTACGTCGCAAGCATTCAAAGCTATCAAAAAAATTAATAATTACTTAATATAGAAAATGTGAAAACAACACTGCCATTACTATCACCTAAGATTGGATAGTAATGGCAGTGAATTAGGAAGGTTATTTTAACGCCAGGCTTTATACGCATTAATGAGCCCGTTGGTGCTACTATCGTGGCTGCTAATGAAGTCACTATTTTCCAGTTCTGGCAAAATTTTCCCGGCCAGTTGCTTGCCTAGTTCTACGCCCCATTGGTCGAAGGAATAGATATTCATTAGTATGCCTTGAGTAAAGATTTTATGCTCGTACAAAGCAATCAATTCACCCAAAGAGAATGGTGTAATTTCTTTTACCAAAAAGGAATTGGTGGGTTTGTTTCCTTCAAATTCCTTGAACGGAACCAGCTTTTCTGGTACGCCTTCTTTTTCCAGTTCCGCTTTGTTTTTCCCATTCATCAAGGCTTCTGTTTGAGCAAAGAAATTACTTAGCAACTTGTCATGATGGTCGCCCAGCGGATTATGGCTAACAGCCGGTGCAATGAAATCAGCCGGAATAACACGGGTACCCTGATGAATGAGTTGATAAAAAGCATGTTGGCCATTGGTGCCCGGTTCGCCCCAAATGATGGGGCCAGTAGGGTAAGTAACCCTGTTGCCGTTGCGGTCGGTATGCTTGCCATTACTTTCCATATTGCCCTGCTGAAAATAGGCTGCAAAACGGTGCATATA
Source organism: uncultured Chitinophagaceae bacterium (assembly GCA_964242675.1). Classification (GTDB taxonomy): domain Bacteria; phylum Bacteroidota; class Bacteroidia; order Chitinophagales; family Chitinophagaceae; genus JAZKFT01. The sequence continues at coordinate 1,614 of CAXTDG010000415.1, read as the reverse complement.
TTGGTCGTACGGCAAAATGACTTCCGTTTCAGCACTGAAAAACCAGTTGTACCAAAGGCCCACCAGCGCCATTACCACCGGTATATTTTGCCGAAAAGGTGTTTCCTGGAAATGGGTATCAATACTGTGAGCACCTTTAAGCAACTCTTCAAAATTGCCAAAGCCAATGGTTAAGGCGATGCTGAGGCCAATGGCACTCCACAGGCTATAACGGCCACCCACCCAATCCCAAAACACGAACATATTTTCCGGGGCAATGCCAAAACCGGTTACCGCTTTTTCGTTGGTGCTTAAGGCGGCGAAGTGCTTGGCAATCTGGCTCTCATCTTTTGCCGCATCCAGAAACCACTGCCGGGCTGTGTGGGCATTAGTCATAGTTTCCTGGGTAGTAAAGGTTTTACTGGCAATCAGGAAAAGTGTTTCCTCCGGGTTTACCAGCTTCAGCGTTTCGGCTATGTGGGTGCCATCTACATTACTCACAAAATGCGGCGTAATGCCCGGAACCCAATAGGGTTTCAATGCTTCGGTCACCATCACCGGCCCCAGGTCACTACCACCAATTCCTATATTGACAATGTATTTTATTTTTTTGCCGTTATAACCCTTCCAGTCGCCATTGTGTACTTTTTCGCAGAAGGCTTTCATCTGCTCCAGCACTTTATTTACTTCTGGCATTATATCTTTTCCGTCAGACAAAATGGGTTTGTTGCTCACATTCCGCAGGGCCACATGCAGCACAGAACGATCTTCCGTAGTATTAATCTTTTCCCCATTGAACATGGCTTTGATGGCATCCGGCAACCCGCATTCATTCGCCAACTCCTGAAACAACGTAAGCGTTTGCTCTGTAATAATATTCTTCGAAAAATCGAAAAGGATGTCATCCGTTTTCAGCGAAAACTTTTGAAACCGGTCTTTGTCGGTTTCGTTTAGGTGGCGTAGGTGTACACCTTTCATTTCGGTATAATGCTGCTGCAGGCGCTGCCAGGCGGCAGTTGTAGTCGGGTCAATGCTGGGAAACATTTCTATGATTTATAAATTAGAAATAATGATTTGCTGCGTTCTCATTTTCAAAATTGATGCTGAAAAGCAGCAGGTGCAAAGTAAGCAGAAGGACAAAAGCTGACACAGCAAAGTATAATGCCAAATCAGTCAAAAGAAAAACCTGCATTTATAGAAAATGCAGGCTCATGATTTATGCTTTTTTACCTTCTGCCTTCTTGCTTTTATTGAAGTATTTCAGCAGGCGAACTTCTTTATCATCCAGGAAACGCCAGTGTCCCCGATCTACGTTTTTCTTGGTCAGGTTGGCGTACATCACCCGGTCGAGGCCTCGTACATCGTAGCCCAGGTGCTCGAACATGCGGCGTACAATTCGGTTGCGGCCACTGTGTATTTCGATGCCAATAATCGTTTTGTCTTTGGGATCGGAGTAGGCCAGCGAGTCGGCGTGGATGGGGCCGTCTTCCAGCGTAAGGCCATTTACTATTTTGTCGAAATCGGCTTTGGTAAGGGCTTTATCCAGCCGCACTTCATAAATTTTCCGCACCTCAAAACTAGGGTGGCTAAGATGCTGTGCCAGGTCACCATCGTTGGTAAGTAGCAGGACACCGC
>CAXTDG010000414.1:241-4871 GCA_964242675.1 uncultured Chitinophagaceae bacterium | reverse complement strand
GCAAATGTATTGCCTACGAAATCAGGGGTAATTGTAGAACGGCGGCTCCAGGTTTTGATAACCGCTTTTTTAGCTTTACCATCGACGATGTTCATCACCTTCTTGTCAAGCTTAACGTCTACGTAAGGGCCTTTTTTAATTGAACGAGCCATATCTTAAATTTGGAAACTTTATCCCGAAACTTCGGGACTCAATTCTGATTTTATTTTTCAGACGTCAACTGATCAATTGAGCAATTGAAGTCATTTTCAACTTTTCAGTTACTTTTTTGGAAGTTTCTTTCCATCCCGACGCTGAATAATCAACTTGTTAGATGACTTACCACTTTCTCTTGTTTTTAAACCACGAGAATACTGGCCTGTTCTGCTACGAGGCTGACCACCGGAGGCTTTACCTTCACCACCACCCATTGGGTGATCTACAGGGTTCATGGCAACACCACGGGTACGAGGACGAACACCTTTCCAACGGTTAACACCAGCTTTACCAGCGCTTTCCAAGTTATGATCGCTGTTTGAAACAACACCTACAGTAGCGTAGCAATTGATCAAAATCTTACGAAGCTCACCACTCGGCATTTTTAAGATAGCATACCGTTCTTCTTTATTGCTAAGCTGCGCAGAGGCACCAGCACTACGTACCAGCTTACCACCTTGACCAGGTTGCATTTCAATATTGTGAACGTTTGTACCTAATGGCATGTTCTTGAACTGAAGTGCATTACCAACTTCAGGAGCAACAGCATCACCACTTATAACTGTACCACCAACCTGTAATCCTTGTGGTGCAATGATGTAGCGTTTTTCGCCATCTACATAGTTCAACAAGGCAATAAATGCAGTGCGGTTTGGATCGTATTCGATTGATGCAACTTTTGCTTCAATATTTTTCTTATCTCTTTTGAAGTCGATAAGACGGTACATGTTTTTATTACCACCACCAATGTAACGCATTGCTCTGCGTCCCTGGAAGTTACGACCACCAGATTTGGTCAGCTTTTCTACCAGGCTCTTTTCAGGCTCATTGGTAGTAATTTCAGCATAGGCATTACCAATTCTCCAGCGGGTGCCGGCGGTCATTGGTTTATATTTTTTCAGTGCCATGTTTCGTTCTTCTGTTCTTACGTTTTGTATCGGCTGAACTTAGCGGTGTCAGCGTTCACCATTCTATCATCAAGACAAGGCATGCCTTGTCTCTATACGGTTGTTAAATTTCGCCGTACAGGTTGATTTCTTCGTTTTCAGCAATTGTTACAACTGCTTTTTTCTTGGCCGGTTTACGACCAGAAATGATACCTGATTTTGTCTGACGGTTTTTGGCTTTAGCTGGAGTGATAGAAGTATTAACTGTCATAACTGTTACGTTATAAAAAACCTCTACTGCTTTCTTAATTTCCAGTTTGTTAGCTTTGCGATCAACGATAAAGGAATAGCGGCGGAATTTTTCCGTTTGCTTGTTTACCTTCTCCGTGAGCATCGGCCGTACCAGTACATCTGTAAGTTTCATTGCCTCTGTTTGTAAATGTTATCTAAGCGTTTCGGCTCGTTATTATTATGCTTCTGTATCGTTGCTAGTAAAAATTTTTGCTGCACCTTCTGTCAGCACCAGTATGTTAGCATTTACGATATCGTAAGTATTTACGTCACTTAAAGAAGCACCTTCAACTTTTGGCATGTTACGCAGGCTCAGGTACAGATTGTTGTTATACTCAGGGTAAACAACTAAAGCTTTACGAGCCGTTGCGTTCAATGCCTTTAATAAACCTAATAGTTGTTTGGTTTTAGGCGTTTCCATTGCAGGTTCTTCAATCACTACAATAGCGTTTTCTTTTACTTTAGAACTCAAAGCGCTGATCTTAGCCAGATCCTTTACTTTACGGTTCAACTTGATGTCGTAACCATGTGGTTTAGGCCCGAAGATGGTACCACCACCTTTATACAAAGGATTACGGATATTACCTTTACGGCTACCACCAGTACCTTTTTGTTTGTGCAGCTTGCGGCTTGCACCCTGAACTTCAGCACGTGTTTTTACCTTGTGCGTACCTTGGCGCTGAGCAGCCAGGTAAGACTTTACAGCCAGGTACACAACGTGTTCGTTCGGCTCTACACCAAAAATATCTTCCGGTAAGTCAATGGTCCGTCCGGTTTTTTGGCCTTCGATGTTTAAAATATCAATAGTCATGTTACTTCTGTATTAAAACGATGGAACCATCGTGGCCGGGAACCGAACCACTTACCAAAATGTAATTTTTATCTGGGAATACTTTCAGGACTTTCAGGCCCTTAGCTTTTACACGGTCACCGCCCATACGGCCGGCCATACGCATACCTTTAAACACACGTGATGCATCGGAAGAGTTACCGATAGAACCTGGTGCTCTCTGACGGTCGTGCTGACCGTGTGATTGCTGACCGACACCGGCAAATCCGTGGCGCTTAACCACACCCTGAAAACCTTTACCTTTTGTGGTACCTACTACTTCAACTTTATCGCCTTCAGCGAAGATGTCAACAGTAACGGTTTCACCGAGGTTTTTCTCAAGTGAGTAATTGCGAAATTCTTTTACGAACCTTTTTGGAGAAGTTTGAGCTTTAGCGAAGTGGTTTTTCTCTGCTTTAACAGCATTCTTTTCTTTCTTTTCGCCGAAAGCCAGTTGATGAGCTGTATAACCGTCTGTTTCAACAGTTTTAACCTGCGTAACTACGCATGGTCCAGCCTCAATAATGGTGCAAGCAGTTTGCCTACCATTTGTATCGAAGATGCTGGTCATCCCGATTTTTTTACCAATAATTCCTTTCATTCAAGGTGCCGTTTGTGCCCGGCAGGGTAAAGAGGACATCTCGATAGGTATTATTAATCGAGATTCAATCCCAGTTTGCCAACGACCTTTTCCGTTTTCGAAACACTATGTTTCTTCAGAAGTACCGTTAGTAAACAAACCCTGAAAGGCTTGTTCATATTTTATTCCGTGTTCCGGTTTGTGATGTCACAAACCGTAGCTACGAAGATTTTATATTATCAGAGCTCTTTTTCCCCGACTTATCAGGGTTGAGAGATGATTAGTAAGAACTGTTGTTGCTTCTTTTAAGAAGCTTGCCGTTAGGCTTTGATTTCTACCTCAACACCGCTCGGCAGGTCTAATTTACTTAGTGCATCTACAGTACGGCTGCTGCTAGTGTAGATGTCCAACAAACGCTTGTGCGTACTTAGTTGGAATTGCTCACGTGCTTTTTTATTTACGTGAGGAGAGCGAAGTACAGTGAAGATCTTTTTGTGAGTAGGCAAAGGAATTGGACCTGTAACTACAGCACCTGTGCTGCGTACAGTTTTCACAATTTTCTCAGCCGATTTATCTACCAGGTTATGATCGTAAGACTGTAGCTTAATTCTGATTCGTTGAGACATATTCAAAGACCCTTCTGATTTGGGAGTGCAAAAGTAAAGGGTTTCAGGTCTTATCAAAATATTTTTTGCCCTAAAAGGAAAAAATTTTGTTATAGCCCGCTGTTTAGCTCTTTATCACTGCAAACGAATACTCATATCTCCATTTTGCAGGGTTAAATTGGTAGTATATGTTTCTTATGCATCGAGAAAAATCCTGAAAATGGAATGTAAGCAACTTTTACCCTATTATACGTTGCGGAAAATGGCGAAAAGCTATTGGAGAAGTTTCGATTGATCAGTTATACTACTTAAATAAAAAAGAATGTGCTACTTATTTCGTTTTAAATACTGTTGTACATCGTCAGTCCATGCTTGTTTGTAATATGAAAAGTAGTCGTCATGGCCTGCAAGTGGGTATGTTTTTAAAGTCTTACTTCCTCTCAGGTTTTTAAAAATGGCGTCTATTTCATCACGACTAACTTTCAAGTCCTTTTCACCATATAGTAATAGCGTTGGGCAATTAATCTTTTTAGCATATTCTACGGGGTTATGGCTGAAAGCCCAAAAGCCATTTTGCACACCTCCCCAAAATATTAATAATCCGGCCATTGGAAAGGAAGGCACCTTCATCATTCTGAATCTGGTACAAACCGTTTTGTACATGCTACCAAATGGACATTCCAATATTATTCCTTTGGGAGAAATATTGTAATCATTGATAGCCTTCATGACTGCGACAGCACCCATAGAAGTACCAAAAAGATAAATGTTTGTTTCATCTTTTTGCTTTACAAAAGCAAAACAGGTTTTTACCTCCGCAGCTTTCTTGTAGCCAATAGTTGTTTGAACCCCTTCGGAACCGCCGGAACCCATAAAGTCAACCAGGAAAGTATTGTAGCCTAGCTTGAGAAATGCATCAGACTTTTCTAACTGGGAAGCCTTTTGTCCACTAAAGCCATGAAATAAAATGATTGTCCCTTTTGGGTTTTTGGTTTTAATATACCAGCATTCCAGCTGTTTATTGCTTTGTAAGTGTATTGTTTGATAAGGTTGAGAAGGTTTTTGGTTGTTTTCAGGTCGGGGGTTATTCACTCCCAGAAACAATGCTGTTAGCTTATCTCCAGTAGAAAGGTGTGTTGCTTCAGCCGTTTTTGTGGAGTTGCCGGTTGTAAAATGAGTAAACTTATAGGCATGAAAAAAGGCAATGATGTTTATTCCAATAAACACCGTCGCCAATATCCAA
>CAXTDG010000414.1:0-231 GCA_964242675.1 uncultured Chitinophagaceae bacterium | reverse complement strand
TTACTTTCTTTCTCTTTTTTCTATTTACCATTACAAGTGCTCCCGCAGGCGCATTACAGGGGCAAGTTCCGGCTTACTTTCTACTATCTGATCTTTCCGCAGCAAGGGCAGGTTCGCCATTTTTAAAAAAACCTGGGCAGTAGTAATAACATCCTGCTGGCAGTAGCGGGCTATGCGGGGAAGGTCTTTTTCAGCCCAATACACCTCTCCTACCTGGCTGCCATCAATATC
>CAXTDG010000413.1:0-4877 GCA_964242675.1 uncultured Chitinophagaceae bacterium | reverse complement strand
GTCTTGTACAATACAAAGCTTGATACAAATAAGAATTGCCAACATTATTTATATGAAAAAGCCCTGGATCTAGTAAAGCTGTGGCTTTTATAAAGGATGCTGCTTATCAATTATTATAATTGTGATTTACAATCCGCAACTGTAGTAACAAATGCATTCTTGTCTATAACAGGCAGTTCAGTTAAGTTGGCGTTGTCGGCTATGTATCCCCTCCACTGCCTTGGTTCGTATCCTCACAAACCAACTCTACGGATCGTTGTTAAATATGGTATTATAGTATTCGTAGTTGCGGCGACCTGGCCATTCTGGTTTGTGGGGGGAAACACGAACCGGGGCAAATGAGCTGCTATTGTGCCTTAAATTCGGCTTCCAACTGCAATGCTTTTTGCAGGCCGTAGGCATTTATATCTATTTTTAGTTGTAGCACAGCCCGGGCTTTGGGGCCATTCTTTTCCAGTTGCTCATCCGTTTTGTTGATCAGCACTTCCAGCCAGGGTTCACTGGTACCTATACTGGCCCGTATGTTTTTTTCTGTTTGCAATATAGGCTGCCGATTGAGGGCCTGCTGGTGGCGGATCTTCATTTTTTCCAATTCCGTTTCCTGCTGCCGTAGCGTTACCATTGTATTCTTAATATATTTGTTCAGTTCGGCACCTGCCGCTATTTGTTCTTTGTTTTGTACCGCTGTTGGCGCTTGTGCAGCAGGGGCGGGGCCAGCCTCAGCCACCCGCACCAGGTTTAGGAAAATGGGTAACACCGCAGGCGAAATGTTGCGATTGCCGGTTTCTGCCAGTTTAATAGAACTGGTAGATACCTCCAGCAGGTTGGCTAGTTGGGGCTGCGATAATCCGAAATGTTTTCTAAGTGCTTCAATGCTCATCATCACCAGGCAATTTTCTTTTAAAAATACTACTGTAACCGAAATGTTGTAACCGAATAAAACGGTTACACAAAAATAGTTACACAAGTTGTTTCAATTTGTATTTTTAAAAAGGGTTAGTAACTTCAGCCTGTGATAAACCTATATGCAAGCGAAGCGGTTTGAGAGAAGTCATGGCGTTGGAAAAATTGGCTAAAAATAAATCTTCAACAAAATGCTTTAGAGCAGCACTGTTTTTGGCATTCTGTTTTTAAACAAGATATTGTTGATACTATGTAATTTTTCAAACTTTTAAGTAAAAGACATAGTATTACCTTTCTAAAAGGTCAATGTCCTTTTTAAAATTTTGTACCGCTTCTTTTATATCCTGAATGGATGTATGCAAAGAAGTTATTTCCACCAGGATAGATGTAATACCTGCTTCTTGTTTTTCAGGCAGTTTATTGTTGATCTCCTGTAGGAGTTTAATGATTTCTTCTGCATGCACTTCAGACATATACAAGTTGTTTTACAGGATAAGTAATAGCAGTAAAAAATACCTTTTAAGTAATTCGCTGTTTCAGTTCAAGCTGATCAATCTTAGCGTTAATCTCTTTCAATAAAATAAATTGCCTTCCCTGTGTTTCAAAAAGCGTTGTTATTTGGTTTTCCAAAAGCAAATCAATTTTTTGATTGAGACTGCGAATCTGCATTTCCGCTTTTAAGTTTACCAGATATCGTTTTCGCTTCTCATTCTGTCTTTTTCTTCCTGCCTATTCTGGCTCATCATTATTACTGGTGCCTGTAGGGCAGCAATACAGGAAAGAATGAGGTTCATTAATATAAAAGGATAAGGATCAAATCGGTAATGCCCTATTGCTACTACATTAAAAGCAATCCATAGGGTAAGGATAATACCAAACAGAATAATAAACTTCCAACTTCCGCCAAACCGGGCCACTTTATCTGAAATGGCTTGTCCCCGGCTAAGTATTTCCAGCGGTGGATTGAGTAGATTTTGTATAATTAAATCTTCTGCTTCAATCGTGTCTTTTACTATTTGGTGCAGCTTATTGAGGTGTTCATTTTCGTCGCACATCAACAGGTCTATATCATTAATTTCCATCGATAAAAATTACATTTGAAAATTAGATCTTTACTGTTTGCGTTCATTGTCAATTTCTGGTGTATTCCATTTCCAGTTTAAAATTTCAGGCATGTCTTCACCATGTATGTAGATGTATTCTTTGTGATCCAGCAATTTATTGTACAGGTATTGCTTAATGTAAGCACCTCTTGATTCCAGGTAAGGCAGGCGGTCAATTGCATCACTCACCAAATGAAACCTATCTATTTCATTTAGTACTACCATATCAAATGGGGTAGTGGTTGTACCTTCTCCTTTATAGCCTCGTACATGAAAATTTTTGTGGTTGGTTCTGCGGTAGGTAAGCCGATGTATTAATGTAGGATAACCGTGAAAAGCAAATACTACCGGTTTGTCTTTTGTAAATAGCATATCAAAATCCTTATCATTCAATCCATGTGGATGTTCGGTTTCTGACTGAAGCGTCATCAGGTCTATCACATTAATTACCCGTACTTTCAGTTCCGGCAAATATTCTCTCAATAGTTGAACAGCGGCGATAGTTTCCAGCGTAGGCACATCGCCAGCGCAAGCTATTACAATATCTGGTTCTTTGCCTTTATGGTTGCTGTCCCATTCCCAAATACTACTACCAAGCTGGGTTGGATAAAAAAGGGAACAAAGAAAAATAATAGCCTAACAGCGGGAGCATCAACATTTATTTGTAACCATGTAAAGTCATTACTTTTTAGGCAAGCGGTATTTATTAAAAATAACCGCCTCACAAGAGAGGCCTAAAGTAATACTACATCACAGTACCATTGAATTGGTAGCGCCTCCAGATAGCAATGAAGTATTTAAAAGTGGCTTATATATCAATGGTATTGCAAGCAGCTAAAGCCTTTGTTATCATCGCTTGTCGAAAAATACGCCGGGCAAATAGGCATATCTCCAAAGAGATTTGGCATACGAAAAGTAAAAATAAAATGGGTTAGTTGTAATGATACTGCGTCAACCATTTGGTTCGATATAGAACTGGTAAAAAAGCAAGTTGAATGCATTGAATATATTGTGGTGCATGAACTAATGCACCTGAAAGAACATGCACACAATAAGCATTTTGTGATGCTGATAAATAAACACTTATCTAACTAGCAACTTAGAAAAAAGCAATTGAGTGAAATGCCTGTTTAAATTTTCATCTATCTCAACTATTGAAAGCTACCTATCTTTTTTGCCTGGCAAGGTGGCAAGTTCAGCCTGAGGTAAATCTAATTGTATTCGTAAGAATTTAAGAAAAGCCATTTGTTGGAGAATCTGGCTAAAAAATAAAACGCCAACAAGAATTGTTGGAAATTTTTGAACAGATAACTTTTATTCTGTTTTATTTAATCTGCGGCTGAAAAGTTTTATTAACTCTATGCCCAATACACATGCTACAGTAGAAACTAAAATCATTTTCATTATTCTCCAATCAAGGGAAGCCGTTTTTAAAATGGTTTGTAAAAAAGGCGTGTAAATAATCAACAGCTGTAGGCCAACCGTTAGCAAGATGGTTACCCACATGCGGCCATTTGCAAACAGATGAGGAGAAATAATAGAATGATAAGCGGAACGTACAGACAGCGCATTACCTAGCTGAATGAAGCATAAAATGGTAAAGACAGCTGTTTGCTGTGTTTTTACATCATAACCCTGTTTTATGCTCCACCACTGTATCCATAATGTAGCTATACCGATGATCGTTCCGGTGAGTAAAATTTTTCCAATCATTCCACCGGCAAACAGGTTTTCTTTTGGCGGCCGGGGAGGGCGAACCATAATATCTTTTTCTGCAGGCTCTGTTACTAATGCAAGCCCTGGCAAACCATCTGTTACCAAATTAATCCAAAGCAGATGAATGGGAAGCAATGGGATAGCAAACCCCAAAACAGGCGCAAGGAAAACAGTTAGTATTTCACCCAGGTTGCAGGAAAGAACGTATAGAATAAACTTGCGGATATTCTCGTAAATTTTACGCCCCTCTTTCACTGCTTTTACAATCGTTGCAAAATTATCGTCCAGCAAAATCATATCGGCAGCTTCTTTTGAAACGTCTGTACCAGTGATGCCCATGGCAATTCCAATATCAGCTTGCTTTAAGGATGGTGCATCGTTTACACCATCACCGGTCATCGCTACAAATTCGCCACTGCTTTGCAAAGCCTTTACAATCCGCAGCTTTTGCTCGGGTGATACTCTTGCATAGACTGTATTTTCTTTTATGGTTTTGTTGAATGCCGCTTCCGAAAGCTGGTCAAGATCAGCACCAGTTATCGCACTTTTACTTCCTCTTTTTACCAGTCCTAATCGTTCTGCAATGGCAGTAGCAGTGAGTGATTGATCACCTGTAATCATAACGGGTTTTATACCTGCTTTTTTACATTGTTGTACCGCCTCAATTACTTCCATTCTTGGTGGATCTATCATGGCTGCCATTCCCAGAAAATCCAGGTCTGTTTCCAGGGATTCATTGATCGTAGCAGGTTTTGTATCAAAAATTTTATAGGCAAAAAATAATACCCGCAAGCCTTCTGTGGCCCACTGGCGGTTTGTATTTAGCCAAGCAGGTACTTGGTCTTTATATTTACCAGATAGCACTTCTGCAATTTTTGCTGGCGCACCTTTTACCAACAGTATCCACTGGTTTTTATGCTGATGCAAAGTACTCATTCGCATACGCACCGAATCAAACGGAAACCTGGCAGAAAGCGGATAATGCGTATTGGCATCGGTTTTTTGAAACCCTTTCTTTAATGCGTATGTCACCAATGCCGTTTCTGTTGAATCGCCTAACAGCTCCTGCTCTTTTGAAAACTTCACTTCGTTGTTTAAAAGCATGGCATACACAAGCAGTTCCTCTTTATCAGCGGCGGCCTGAACCTTTTCTAC
>CAXTDG010000412.1:0-4878 GCA_964242675.1 uncultured Chitinophagaceae bacterium | reverse complement strand
GGATAATGAATATCGCCAGCATACCCCTCACCATATTGGGTATAGTGGTAGTTGCTGTAGCACGGAGGTTTGTGCCAAACTGCTCGGCACCCATGGTTACAAAAATGGCCCAGAAACCAGTGGTAAAACCCATCATCCCACAAATGGCATACATGGTAGTATCGCTGCTATTTATGGGGCTAAAAAACAGGACAACAGCTATGATGGTGAGAAAGTAAAAAAGGAACAATGCCTTTTTTCGGCTTTTGAAATACTGGCTTACCAGGCCTACCGAAATATCGCCAAGTGCAATGCCAGTGTAAGCAAACATGATGGCCCGGCCGCTATCAATCTTATTGCCTTCATAAAAAGCGTTTGCAAAACGATTGCTCAGATTTACCAGAATTCCGATTACATACCAGGTAGGTAGCCCAATTAAAATAGCCAGCAGGTATTTTCTGAAACGAGTAGCATTGGTAAAAAACATCAGGAAATTTCCCTTCGCTACATCCTTCGTTTGCACTTCCCTGAACATGCCGCTTTCTGCCACGCTAATACGAAGTAGGAGTAATAGTACACCAAGCCCGCCGCCAATCATGTAGCAGGTACGCCAGTCTTTTGTAAGCTGGTAAGTAAAGTAAGCGCCTACTGCACCAAAAAGCCCCATCCCGGCAACAAAGGAAGTTCCGATGCCTCTTTTCTCTTTAGGTAGCAGTTCGCTCACCAGTGTGATGCCTGCACCTAGTTCGCCTGCCAAGCCAAGGCCTGCGGCAAACCGTGCCCATTTATAATGATCCAGCGTATGCACAAAGCCAGTAATGAAATTGGCGATAGAATAAATAAGAATAGAACCAAACAGTACACTTAGCCTGCCTTTTTTATCGCCCAGTACACCCCAGCCAATGCCACCCAGCAGCAACCCAACCATTTGCCAGTTGAGGATTCCTGTACTGGCGGCAATCACCATTTTAGGGTTCGTCATTTCTACTCCAATATCCCGAAGGCTGGGTTCCCGTACTATGGTAAATAGCAGCAAATCATAGATATCAACGAAATAACCGAGGGCTGCGACCAGTACGGGTAGCGTAAAAAGGGCAACATTTTTTTGCAAGGCAGGCATCTGCCGAAGATAGGGCTGCTCCGCATTTCAAATAAAAAGCCCCTGATAAATTCAGGGGCTTTTTTAAACAAACCGTGTCTTTTATTCAACCATTATCTTCTCCGTTGTGGTTTGTTTTTCGGAAAATACTTTTAAGAAGTACACGCCTTTTGACAAGCCGGTAAGCGGAATATTGACTGCCTGGCCGGTAAATAGCGTTGGGATGTAACCCGTATACACCACTTTGCCAGATACATCTGTTAGCCAAACCTGTACAGCATTCAAATTTTGCTTAGCGTACAAAGAGGTTTTAACCTTTGCGGGGTTTGAATATACGCTCCAGCCAGCGGAATCTTTACCAAATACCACTTTTGCGATAGCTGAGTAGGTAAACTTACCGTCATTATCTACCTGTTTTACTCTGTAATAGTTGGTTCCCATTGCAGGTGCCAGATCATTATACAGATAGTTTTGTACGCCACTACGGTTATTGCCTGCAGTAATGGTTCCAACCATTACGAAGTTTCTGCCATCAGTACTTCTTTCTATTTCATAATGATGATTATTTACCTCGTTAGCCGTTTGCCATTTGGCTGCTACAGTGGTATTATCCGCATTTTTTACAGCGGTAAAACTGAGCCAGTTGAGTGGTAAAATGCTGGACGAATAAGTACAAATACGCAGTCCCCAACCAGTAAGTGAACCGCCTTGCCCAGTAACCGTATCACTTACAATAAGTGTCCAGGTGCCGGTACTGTTTTGGTTGTCAAAAGCTGATAAGGGTTGTAATGGTCTACGCACTTGGCCGCCTGTTGGTGGGCAGGTAATAGTTGCCGAAGCGGCTTCATCATCCAGGTTAATGTTGAAATTGGCATTGCTGGTACAAACCCAGTTGAACAGCGTAACCTTAGTACCCGCCGGGCTTTGCAGATAGAAAGCCAGATCGCTTACATAGGTATGCGTACCTACCAGACCCACTACATCTAGATCGGATATTACAGAACCGGATGGAATAGTAAGCGTTGAAGTAACGACGGCTCTTGTCAATGGAATAGCCATTGGCACGGCTACACTACGCAGCGTATCTCCACCACAGTACACTGTAGCTGTTTTGAAATTGAACGCCGTGCTGAAAGGCCCGGCACCACAGGCATTGACGCCCTGTACCCGCCAGAAGTAATCAGTGTTCTGTGCAAGTGTCATTGTAAGGGCATAGCTGTTAGGTATTACGCCGGTAGTATCCAACAAAGTAGTAGCAAAATTGGGGTTGGTAGAAACCTGCAAATGATACGTGGTAGCGGCAGGCAAAACACTCCAAACCAGCGTCGGCGTCAGCACATTATCCGAAGAACCACTTACCGGTGCATCTGCTCTTGGGGCAATGGTAGGGCCACCTACATTGAACCGTATTACACGGGTTTTTACTACAGCACCTGCCGTTCCGGTTATTGTAATGGGGTAAGTACCCGCTGGCAGGGTGCCTTGCAGCGTAACCAGCACATTGGCATTTGCATTAATAATGTTTGAGCTAAACACTACCGTAGCACCTGCCGGGGCGGCCGATGCAGAAAGGATAATAGGTGTAGGGAACCCATTAACCGCAATAGTGCGTAGCAACATAGACGGGTTAACGCCGCTACAACTCAGCACCGGTTCCGGCTCGTTGAACAGGAATTCGGATGCTGTATTGGTATTGATTTTAAAATTAGCGTTCGAAATATCGAAGAACACATTTTTCAATGCTCTGACCCGGATGCGGGCCGTAGTGGTAGGATTGTTAGGAACAATCACATCTTCCACGCCATCATTGGGAGTTTTACCTAATAACAGAATAGAATAAGTGTAGCCACCATCCAGCGATAATTCTATCATTACGCTATCGCAACTTACAGGTGCCAGGTTGGTTTTGGCTACATCCCATTTCACTTTCATAAAGGTGCCAGTTAGTACGCTGTCGGCTGCGGTGTTGGGGTACAGCACTACAAATGGACCGGCGGCAGCATTCACGGTAAGTACAGAGGCATCGTAGCAGTTGCCACCAGCGCCTGCCCGGTTGTCTCTGGCAGTAAAACGGAAATTGATGGTACGGGCATAGTTGGGCAATATTTCACCAATGGTTGTGGTGTTATTTACAATGTCTGATAGCTGCGGGAAATAGCGGGTAGGAGAAGGGGTAGGCGGAAAAAAACGGAACAGCGGCGCCTGACCTACCGGCAAATTCCAGTTACCTGCAGGCCCACCTACATCTACCTGATCCCAGGCATATGTCAGCGGGTCGCCATCCGGGTCTATGGCGCTGCCGGTAAGCATAAAAGAAGTGGACTTTGGAATGATATAATCCAGGCCAGCATCTGCCACCGGGGCACTATTGCCGGTAACAATTTTTACCGAACAGCTACTACCCGTTCCTCGTATGGCAAAATTGGTCATTTCGGTATAGCTAACCGGGTGGAAGTAGGCATCGCTATTCGGCTGTAAATCATTTGCCCGGCAAATACCAGCGTAGCCCATAATGGTAGTAGCGCTACCCGGTTCGGCATTAGCCGCCGCTGATCGGTTGCCATTGCAACTACCCGTCACCGAATTGAAAGTATGGTTGCCCCCAAACTGGTGGCCCATTTCGTGTGCCACATAGTCAATATCATACGCATCGCCGGTTGGGTTGGTACGGCCCGTTACCCCCCTGGCTTTGGTGGTGCCACATACCACTCGTAGCCCGGCCACGCCACCAGCACCCGTACTAAACGTATGACCAATATCATAGTTAGCCAGTCCTATTTGTGCATTACAAACAGTTATGCTTTCTGTAAGCAGACCACTTCCATTATTGTTTTGGGTAAAAGGATCAGTAGCAGGGTCGATGTACACCACTTTATACTCACTATCTACCAGCACCAGCCGGATAGCTAGTTCTGTTTCGTAAACGCCATTCACCCGGTTTACACTGGTTACAATGGCCGAAAGTGCCTGGGCTACAGTAGTGGCGCCAACCGCAACCCCATATTCGCCGGTACAAGCCACGGCCAACCGGTACACATGAAGCGTATCAGCGGTACAGCCGGTAAATTCATCAACCCGGCCAGTAGCAGGCGGTTCATAACTGCCTTCGGGGTCTTGCTCTTCCACGTAAGGGGCAGAAGGCCGCAAGTCTTTTTTGTAGTAAGAAATGTAGCTGGTCAGCAGGCCTTGTGCATACGGATCGATGTACGTAGAGCCGTTAATGGGAGACCGGATGGCTGCATGAAAACCTCTTGGGCCGATATCGATTTTAATAGAAGCGGTGCGGGCGTCGATACCCTGGCCACCGTACACTTTTATTTGCGGAAACATAGCCTGCAAGCCTGGCTCCATTACTGCCGTTTCCACTATAGAAAACTTTTGCGAACCACCATACGGCATCGGGATAGAAAGAATCAACTGCCGCTGCCGGGCATCAGCCGAAAATTCTTTAGGAGCCGTTCGTAGAAAAATTTTGATGCCATTGGTATCCAACTGAAGCGTTCGGTACCTGTCGGGAACAATTTTCCGTTGGTCGGCACTCGTTTGAATACTGCTTTCAGGTTGGTCTGCCCAAAAGTTGCTTTGGGCATTTGCCACTACAGTAGCGGCAAGAAAAAAGAAGAGTAAAATTCGTTTTAGCATAACAAGGTTTTTGTGAAAAGAGACGAGTAAGATAGCCATTCGTTAATAATTAGTGAATGGAAATCCTGGTTTTTTCAAAACCTAGATGCTTTGAAGAGTCGTTTAATGAATGATTTGGAATATGAAGTAACTGACCTAAAAGCTATTTAAGTAATAGG
>CAXTDG010000411.1:0-4891 GCA_964242675.1 uncultured Chitinophagaceae bacterium | reverse complement strand
TTGAGAGGCACTACACAGGCACCACACTGGGCTACCCCACAACCCTATTTTGTTCCTACCACACCCAATGTCTCTCTTAGAACCCAAAGCAAAGGCGTATTAGGGTCTACATCTACAGTATAAGATTTCTTATTGATGCTCAACGTAATCATAGTAAACATGTAAAGGAGGTTAGAAAATTAAATGGCAGCGGTAGGAATGATTTGCGGAGCAAAAGGCTGCTTGTAAAAACGCTTGCCAACGGCTTTGTACAATGCGTTGGCTACTGCTCCGAATACCGGTGCAAAAGGCGGCTCACCCAGCCCGGTGGGGTCAATATTGTTCTGCACAAAATGAACCTCAATTTTCTTGGGTGCTTCCGTCATCCGGATGATGCGGTAGTTGTAGAAGTTCGTTTGTTGAACAGCCCCATCCTTGTGTGTTAGTTCCCCGTAAAAAGCATTTCCGATACCATCCACCACAGCACCTTGTACCATATTCGTAGCTGCATCGGGGTTGATGACAATACCGCAATCCAAGGCACTAAAAACTCTTTCTACATAGGGTTGACCGTCTTTCATTACCATGTCTATCACATGGGCGGCATACGAATTATGACAGAAATAAGCAGATACGCCCCGGCTGTATTTTGCATTCTCCGGATTGTCCCAGCCTGATTTTTCCTTTACCAGCTTCAGTACACCGGCGTAACGGTCAGCATCATACTCATTGTTCTTACCAACGGGATTCTCCTTTGCCCGCTTCAATAGTTCCAATCGTAACTCAATCGGGTCTTTCCCCATTGTTTCTGCCAGTTCGTCCAAAAAGGATTGCTCTGCGGCTGCATTAAAGTTGGAACGAGGTGCCCGAAAGGCGCCAGTGGTAATATTGGAAGGTATCTGCCAGCTTTCTGCCAGGTAGCTGTCAACAGACCCGGCCGGGAACCGGTTGGGATGCACAGCATGTTCAGGAATGCCGCCACCCTTTACATGAAGGGCCACCAAGTTTTTATTGGCATCCAATGCTGCCCGGTAAGTAGCCGAATACATGGGACGGTAAATGCCATAGGTCATATCGTCTTCCCGGGTGTACACCAGTTTCACCGGGGCTTTTACTTTTTTGGAAATCAAAGCAGCTTCAAAGAGATAGTGAGTATAAGCCCTGCGACCAAAACCGCCGCCCATACGGGTCATTTGCACTTCAATCTTATCCGCTGGCAGGCCTATCAACTTAGCCAACGTAGGTTCCGACCAGCCAGGTGCCTGTTGCGGGCCAGCCACTACCGCTTTTTCATCCGTTACATGGGCAAAAAAATTCATTGGCTCCAAACAGTTGTGTGCCAAAAAGGGAGCAGTATAGGTGCGTTCAATAACCTGGGCGGCATTTTTAAAAGCTGTTTCCGGGTCGCCGTCTTTCCGCATCTGCTGGCCGGGTTTGGCGGCATACTCCTGCATCTTTTCCAGTTGCTTCTCGGTGCTTTCCAATTCCCCCGGAATCACTATTTCCCGCTTTTCACCCCTGCCACTGCCCATGGTATTTTTGGTTTCACCAGCACGTTCCCACTGCACTTTCAATTTCTTGCGGGCTTGCATCACTTCCCAGGTTGTTTTGCCTACTACTACCAGCAAATCATTAAACGTACGGGTATCAAAACCGCCCTGTTCCAGGCCCTCCGGGTACAACTGCTGGCTGAAAACATCGGTAATGCCCGGCATCGCTAAAGTTTCGGTAGCGTCAAACGATTTTAGCTTCATCCCGAAAGCCGGGGGGTGCTCTATCATGGCAATGAGCATTCCTTCCACCCGGTAGTCCAGCCCAAACAGCGGCTTGCCGGTCATAATTTTTATCGCTTCTACGTTCTTCTTCGAGTTGCGTATAATTTTAAAATCCTTCGGGTCTTTCAGCTTTACCCCTTTGGGTATGGGTAGAGCGGAAGCCTTGGTAGCAAAGCTGCCGTAGGTTCCTTTCTTGCTACTCTTTTCATGGTAAAGCATTCCGGCTTTAGCGGTTATCTCTGCTACCGGAACACCCCAGGTTTGGGCAGCAGCTTCCATCAACATTTGACGGGCAGCGGCTCCGGCTTCCCGCAGGGGCTTCCAATACATCCGCATAGAGTTGCTGCCTCCCGTAAACTGCGGCCCCAGCTTTACGCTATCATGCGGTCCCATTTCCACCATTACTTTTTGCCAGTCTACTTCCAGTTCTTCGGCTACCATCATGGGCAAGGCTGTCATTACATTCTGACCAAACTCCGGGTTGGGATTCAGAATTTTGATGACGTTATCCGGGGTGATTTTGATATAGCCCGTCAGTTCCGCCCACTGCTTGTTGGCAGCCACCGGGTCAATGGTTCCATCACCGGGTTTAAAGGAAGATAACCAGGTAAAACTTAACAGCATACCGCCGCCGGTAAGTGCCGAAGATTTCAGGAACGAACGCCTGCTTAAGGTAGTCTTCTGCTGTGTCATTTGTGGAAACTTGTTTAAAATGATAAAGTACTCACCGTAAAATCAAAAATAGGATTAGGGCTATTGCTCTAACCTACACAATCTGGTAACTGCTGCGTTAGTTTTCCTTTCGCCTCACATGAAAACAAATAATTCATTGCCCATACATGTTTCTGGTGCTACCGTAAGTTCCCCGATGTCACCGCTTTTTCAATCACATCCAGCCTTGCCTTCTTCGGGTCAGGTTCTCCCACAGCGGTTCCATCAGGTTTGAATTCGAGTAGTGGATTGTCTGTTGTGTTGTAGGCAGGCCATTTCGGTAATCCGGCACCATTAGGGTCGCCGGTTTTAGCAAAGTTTGCCCAATAGGTATTCATCAGCCGGGCCACGCCCTGGTCTTCCGGCGGTATGGCAGCACCATTCCTGCTTCCCAAGGTATTGAAGACATAGCCGATTTCCGAAGCGTGGGCGGCACCGTACCGCATCCGTTGCTGCATTGAAGGCGTAACGTAGGAGAAAAGATAGATGTAAGCAGGGGCACCTTTGGCCGTAAATGCGCTGGCCGTAAACCGGACCGGTTCTGCCCACACTTTGTCAGTGTTCACCATCGTCAGCATACGGGCTAATTCGGCATTGCCACCCGAATCGTAAACGGCGGTAGCTTCCGCTTTCATACTGCCAAAAAGCGATAACAGACTTTCTTTGGAACTGGCGTTCACAAAACCGGCAGGTACTTCCGCACTATTCGACCCGATAAGCAGCGGTACTTTCGGTTGCCTCCCCCCTTTGTAAGCACTTTCAGCCGTTTCTACCACCAGCTTTCCATCCAGGATGGGACCGGAGTAAATGGCGGGGCCATCGGGGCCGGCAGTTTCCCGGCCACCGTCTACAATTTCGGTAACGCTAAGCGAACGCAATTTCGCCAATGCTGCTGCATCTGTTCTGGTGATACCGTGCTTACGGGCAAAATTGGCTCCGATGGTTTCTGCCGATACAGGGTAATACAAGTTACTGCTATCCTTGCTGATGGGGCGGCCCGTCAGTACGCCGTCCCGGCCACCGCCCGACTCGATGATGGCTTTTTGAAACAGCCCTTTTGCACTGGGTATGGTTAGCAGGGAATGCACCGAAACCCCACCAGCTGACTCCCCGAAGATGGTTACGTTTTTTGGGTCGCCGCCAAAGGCAGCAATATTGGTTTGCACCCATTGCAGAGCGGCCACCTGGTCCATATAGGCATAATTGCCTTTAAGTTCATCCGGATGTTCGTTGCTAAGTGCCGGGAAGGCAAAAAAGCCAAGCCGCCCCAGCCGGTAATTGAATGTAACCAAAATAACGCCCTGCTTAGCGAAGGAGACGCCTGAAAAGTCGGGCTGGGCACCGCTGCCGAATACAAAACCACCCCCATGAATCCAAACCATTACCGGTAGTTTAGCGCCTTTCGCTACGCTGGCAGGTTCCCAGATATTGAGAAACAAACAGTCTTCGGACGAGGTTTTTGAAATGGAATCAGAGCGAAAGGATGCCTGTGCACAATCGGCTCCAAACTGGCTGGCATCCCGTACCCCTTGCCAGGCAGGAAACGGTTGTGGAGGACGCCACCGATACTCTCCCAACGGAGCAGCAGCATAAGGAATGCCCTTAAAGCTGACAACGGCACCTTCGATAACTCCCCGCAGCGAACCGGAAGCCGTACGCACCACAGGAGCAGTACCGGCAACGATTGGAGCAGCTTTGTTCTTTGGTGTTTGGGCAGAAAGGGAGCAAACTACCAATAAGGCAATAACAGTTACTGATTTCTTCATGGCAATTTTAATGAACTGTATTCTTCAAACGAAAGAATTGCAGTCTCTTACGGCTACAAATGTCCCTTTCTTTGATTAGCAGCATTGTATACAGATTCCGGTTTTACCTACCAATATTGCGGATTAGAAACGGGTGAGAAAAAAGAGGGAGAAGGGAGTAGTAACTTTGGTTCAGCACAATTTATCAGACTATGGAAGAATTAATACGGTTCGAAACCATCAATGATTACAACGTTTTCAATAATAACGAAACCCTGCATCCACTGGTGAGCGTGGTTGACTTATCGAAGGCTAAACCCCGGCAGGGCACCAAAATGTATTTTGGCTTTTATACCGTTTTTTTGAAAGAAGTAAAATGTGGTGACCTGGTGTATGGCAGGCACACGTACGATTACCAGGAAGGAACCCTTGTGTTTATAGCACCGGGACAAGTAGCAGGCATGAAAAGCAACGGTGAAACATATCAACCAAAAGGATATGCCCTTATTTTTCATCCCGACCTGATACACGGAACAGCCCTGGGGCGACATATTCAGGATTATAGGTTTTTCGGCGATCAATCGAACGAAGCCCTGCATGTATCGGAAAGGGGAAGAAGGATTGTGCTGGATGCTGTAGCTAAAGGTGGGTACGAACTGGGGCATGGTATTGATGAGCATA
>CAXTDG010000410.1:0-4896 GCA_964242675.1 uncultured Chitinophagaceae bacterium | reverse complement strand
AGATCCTGTCAAGAATTTTATTTACCAATCTGGTGCCCTAGACGGGATTGGGCTGAACTATAAGCCTGAAAAATGGGATAGTTTCCCAATTAAATATCCCGGCCAAAAACTGATTCTTTCTGAAACCGGATCATCGCTGGCTAGCCGGGGCCATTACGATATGCCTTCCGATTCCATCCGCTACTGGCCGGCTAATGGTAAGCAAAAGTTTGTAGAAGGTGGCAACCCGGATTACACCGTTTCGGCTTATGATAATGTTGCGGCCTATTGGGGCAGTACACATGAGCAAACCTGGCGGTTGGTAAAAAAATATCCTTTCATTTCTGGTTTGTTTGTATGGTCGGGTTTTGATTTCCTGGGCGAACCGGTGCCTTATCCCTGGCCTGCCCGCAGTTCGTACTACGGCATTATTGATTTAGCCGGGTTTCCGAAAGATGCATATTATATGTATCAAAGCGAATGGACGAAAAAACACGTACTACACCTGTTTCCGCATTGGAATTGGGAAAAGGGAAAACTGATAGATGTGGTAGCTTATTATAATAATGCCGACGAGGCTGAACTTTTTCTCAACGGGTATTCACTAGGAGTGAAATCTTACAAGCAGGATAGTTTTCATGTAATGTGGCGAGTACCATTTGCCCCTGGAATTTTGAAAGCAGTGTCCCGGAAAAATGGGAAGATAGTACTGGAAAGAACAATTAAGACAGCAGGCCCAGCTTATAAAATTGAATTAAGTACCGATCGGAAAATGTATGATTCCGACGGAAAGGATTTATGTTTCGTTACTGCACGAATAACGGATAAAGAAGGAAACCTGATACCGGAGGCTAATAGTAAAATCACCTTTATGGTAAATGGAGCCGCCGCCATAGAGGCGGTTGACAACGGAAATCCGGCAGGAATGGAGCAACTAACAGCCATTAGTATTAGTGCTTATAAAGGAATGGCACTGGCAATTGTAAAAAGTAAATTAAGTCCTGGACAGGTTTCAATAACAGCATCAGCTAAAGGGCTATTATCGGGTAAGGCTGTGATGGAAGTAAAATAGTAAAATATTCCATCGGTATAGTTAAACCAAACATTGTAGAAGGGAGTATATTATCTACTTTTATCACCGATTTACAGATACCGTTTTCCCCTTACTCATTCACGGTTTACACAACTTAGAAAGCGATTGCCCTAATGCCTTGTAATAATTACTTACATCGTCATCCTACTTATTGTTTAAAAGACAAAAGCCTCACAGCTTTTTCTTTTGATAAAAATCATATTTCTTTTATTAGCGCTACCCCTAAAAATGCTTTGACCAATATGTGCAAAAAGACGATTGCGCTAATAATGTTTTTTGTTGTGTTTTCAGTAAATATAAACGCACAACAGTCGGATACAGCTTACACCCGTGTAATTACTGAAAGGGCAGAAAAAATAACAAAAACGCTTAAGTTAAATCAGAAAAAGGAACAGAAAGCAACAGAAATTCTTACTAACCAATACCGTCAGCTTAGTTCAATTCATGATAATTATAAAGCTGCAACAACCAGCCTGAAACAGCAATACGCTGCTGATAAGGCGGGTCTTACTGCTGCTACGAAACAGGAAGAAAACAAAAGAGACAGCCTATTAAACATTCAGCATACAGCTTTTCTTAGCCAGCTTAATACAGCTATGAGTAAAGAGCAGGTAGAACAAGTGAAAAATGGCATGACTTACAACCTGGTGAATGTAACTTATGATGCTTATGTAGATATGATTCCAAGTCTAAAAGCTGATGAAAAGCAGCAACTGCACAACTGGCTGGTAGAAGCAAGAGAGCAAGCCATGGATGCTGGTTCTTCTGATGGTAAACATGCCGTTTTTGGTAAGTACAAAGGCCGCATTAATAATTATTTATCTAAGCAAGGTTATGATTCCCAAAAAGAAAGGGCCGATTGGGAAGCTCGGATTAAAGCCAGAAAAGAAGCTGCTGCAAAGCAGATGAACTAATATATTAGAAACGATTTCTTTTTCCAAAACAACAGCTATATGAGAATTTCCAGATTCCTAAGGTTTTTTGTGTCGTTGCTAGTGACACTATGCCTGGGTACAACTGTTTTTGCACAAACCAACTCTGTTACGGGTATCGTTTCCGACAATGCTAACAATAAAGCATTAGAGGGCGTAACTGTTACCGTGAAAGGCACCAGAACCAGCACTTCTACCAATACAAAAGGTAGTTTTATCATTACTGCACCTGCTGATGCTACATTGGTTTTCAGCTATGTGGGCTATGTAAGCCAGGAAGTGAAAGTACAAGGCAAAAACAACTTCGACATTAACCTGTCGGCCAATACCAATACGATGGATGAAGTAGTGGTAGTAGGCTACGGCACTAAGAAAAGAGTAAACATACAAGGAGCCGTTTCTACTATCAAAGCCGCTGAAATAGAAGACTTGCCGGTTGCCAATCTCCCGTCAGCATTGGTAAATAGAGTGCCAGGTGTAGGCGTAAACTTTAGCTCTGGTAAACCTGGGTCTACTACTAGTATCAATATCCGTAACTCTACCACTTTTCCTGGTGTACCTGCAGGTGTTACTTCTCAGCCATTGATTGTTATAGACGGAATTATATCTAACCCTGCACAATGGGCGCAGTCACCTAATGCAGATTTTCTGGAGAACCTGGATGCCAGCCAGATAGAAGACATTACCTTTTTGAAAGACGCATCTGCCGCTATCTATGGTGCAGCAGGTGCCAAAGGGGTAGTTTTAATCACTACAAAAAGAGGTAAAGTGGGCAAGCCCAAGGTTTCCTATTCCGGTTATTTTGGGGCATCAACGCCAACAGAACGACCCAGAACGTTGACGGCTTACGAGCATGCTAAATACCTGAACGATGGTTTTGAACTAACAGGCGCTGCTTTTAATACCCGTTTTTCCCAGGCAGATTTGGACTCTCTGAAAGGGATTGAGGATAAATCGTGGTACGACTATTTTTGGAAAGATGGTAAGGTTCAGCGGCATACGGTAACCGTATCTGGTGGAACCGACAAGATTACGTTTTTTGCTGGAGGAAGTTATTATAATGAGAAAGGTAACTACGGAATTGTTGGTACCAACAAATACAGCCTTCGTGCAGGCATGAATGCCAAAATTATAGAAGGCCTTACCGCTGATGTTACTTTTGCTACTGATTATAACCAGGAAGAAAGTAATAATCAATCCAGTGCAAGCACAGAAACAGATGATGCAACTATACGTCCTTTATACTTGACTCCTAAATGGGTTCCTGTTACAATTGGCGACAAATTAGTGGGCTTTCAGGGTGCGAACAATTCATCTCCGCAAAATCAAAACTGGAGTTTTTTAGGCTTACAGCGGTCAGGTACTTATAGAGACAGCAGGTCGCAGGGGCTTGCCGTGAATGCCTCAATGGAGTGGAAGCCAAAATTCATAAATGGCTTATCTGCAAGAGTGCAGTTTGGTAAAAACAACCGGAGTGCTATTTCCAAAGGGTATTTTGCTAAATACACAGTAGCAAACTTACAACGCAGAGGTCAGAATAGTTTATTGTATTCCGACCAACTGGTGGTAGGGGCAAGCCCAACCGTAACAATTGCCAATAACGACCAGATACAGGAAGGAACCACACTGTCTGATAACTATCAGGTGTTTGGTACCTTGTCGTACGGCAAAAAAATTAAGGCACATGAGTTTGATGTAATGGTGGGCTTTGACCAGAATGAATCTGAAGGGCGTAACGTGTTACTGGCAAAAAACACCCAAATCGTTTCTGGTGTAGATGAGTTTTGGGCATTCAGTAACGACCCAACTGCTATTGGCAGTATCAACGAAGTAGTAAGGCCTACCCAGGCCTTCATCACTGCGAAGCGTTCATATATCAGCCGGGCCAACTACTCGTTTGCAGGAAAGTACTTTTTTGAGTTTGTTGGACGGGCTGATGCATCCGTAAACTTTTATCCTGATAACAGATGGGGCTTTTTCCCAACAGTGGGCCTGGGATGGAGAATAAGTGACGAAAGATTTTTCAATTCTCTTAATTTAAACAAATTTATCAACAACCTAAAGCTTAGAGCCACCTACGGCTTGGTAGGTGAAGACCGGGTAGGTAACAGGTTGTATGAGTCTCGCTTTACGCAAACCACCGGTATTTTGTTTGGTAATACTGCTACCAGCGGATTAGATCCAAATATCTACCCTAACCCTTCTATTACCTGGGAAAAGTCAAGAACCCTGAACGTGGGATTTGATGCCAGCATTCTTAATAACAAGGTCAACATTACAGCTGAATTTTATCAGCGCTACACGTACGATGGCTACGATACGTATTCAGCAAGCGTATTTCCACCTACTACAGGTATACCACCACCAGTGGTTAACTACGGGAAACAATTGAGTTGGGGTTCAGAGTTTTCCATCGGCTATCGTGGAAAGTTTGGTAAAGATTGGGGCTTTAGTGTAGATGGAAACTTTGCCATTACGAATAGCCAGTTAGTGCAGTCTTATTACAATGAAACGCTTTTGGGCCAGTTTGGTAACGACCAGTTAGGCATTACCGTTGGCCGTGATCCAAGACGGTATAACAGTAATAATATTGGCTACATCGCAACCGGCATTTTGCGGACACAGGCTGATGTTGATGCTATTTTGGCCAAGAACCCAAATTACCTGATTGGTGGGGTTAAACCACAGGTTGGTTTTATGAATTTTCAAGACATCAATGGCGACGGTGTAATTACTGAGGCAGGAGATGCTACTTTGATGTTTGACAAAACTACACCTATCGTTGGCTTCGGTTTCACAGTCGGATTTACTTATAAAACGGTTAGGGTATCAACCAATCTGAACCTTTCCATCGGTGGTAGGCGTTTCTACGATTCGCATGCAAGGATTGCT
>CAXTDG010000409.1:0-4912 GCA_964242675.1 uncultured Chitinophagaceae bacterium | reverse complement strand
ATTGCACCCTTGTTTGGTTTTTTAGGAACCATCTTTGGGATGATCCAGTTATTCCAAAATATCAACAGCAGTGGCAAGTTCGATCTGAACACCATTGCGGGTGGTATCTATGTAAAAATGATTACTTCGGCTACCGGCCTCATCATTGGCCTTATTGCCTACATAGCCCACAATGTACTGACCACTCAGATTGATAAAACGGCTAACAAAATGGAAGCTGCTTCAGCCGAATTTTTAGATGTATTACAAGAACCAACCAGATAGGCCTCCCCAACCCCTCCAACGGAGGGGCTACGAATATTGGTTTCCCTAATTGAAGGCATGTTCAAATAGAATGAACCATTCACCATTGACTATTCACCATTGACCAAATGAACATTCGCCGAAAATTAAAAGCCCATACGGAAGTACATACTGGCCCGCTGAACGATATTTTGTTCATCCTGGTGATGTTCTTTCTCATTGTGTCTACGCTGGCCAATCCTAATATTATTAAGGTAAATAACCCCAAAGGAAAGAGCGATAGCAAGGCCAAGCAGAACATTGTGATGAGCATTGATAAGGACAATAAAATGTACCTGGGAACCAAGCCTGTAGCCGAATACGAGCTGGACTCACTCATAAAATTTGAAGTAGAAAAAGCAAAGCAAACAGTAGATACGCCATCTGTGGTCATCAACTGCGATACCATTTCTTATACCGGCGGTTTCTTCAGAATAATGGCCGCTGCCAAACGCAGTGGCGCCAAGGTGGTGGCCAATGTGAAGGATTAATAATGAACAACATAGAACCACCGTGGCAATTCTAAGTTTAGCTTGCTTGTATTACCATTGTTCATTGTTCACTATTCATTGTTCATTGAAAAAGCCTTTACCATCCGCTCATTTCCATGCATATCTTTTTTCAGTTCAGCAGCATATCCTTCGCTGATAAATAATTGCTGTACAGCAGTTGCAAAATCTTTATGTGTTTCCAGGTAAATAGCGCCATTGGGTAGCAAATGCGTTTTGCCAAACTGTGCTATTTTTTCATAGAAAAGTAAGGGGCTCTCATTTGGTACAAACAAGGCGGTTGCTGGTTCCCAGGCCGTTACATTTTTATCCATATCCGCTTTTTCCTGCTGTGGTATGTAAGGCGGATTGCTAATAATAACATTGTATTTTTCCAACTGCTGCCAGGTTGTTTCATCTAAAAAATCAAGTTGCTGAAAATGCACTTCGACAAGATTATTTGAAGTGTTTTGCATCGTTGTGTGTAGCGCTTTTACACTTATATCAACAGCGGTTACCAACGAAGCCGCTAAAAATTTTTTTAGCGTAATAGAAATACAACCACTGCCCGTTCCAATATCTAACACTGTCAATTTCTTTTGCTCTGCTTTGTAATCTAACAGTACCCATTCTACTAGCTCTTCTGTCTCTGGTCGGGGAATTAAAACAGATTCATTTACAATGAAACGCAACCCGCAAAATTCCGCATAACCCAGCACATATTGTAAAGGTTTGCTCTGTAGTAATTGGGTTATAGCAGTTTCGATTTTTAGTGAGGCACTTTCATCTATTTCTGCTTGCTCTAATAGTCTTCGGGCTTGCCGGATTTTGCCAGTATATTCTTCTATTACCCAATCAGCAATAGCCGCTGCTTCGCCTGCATCGTACAAAGTTTGCAGTTGCTGTTTTACTTCCGTTTCACATTGGCTATACGTCATACAGCAAACTTAAAGGCAACGCTGCAAAATCTTTTCAGCAGCTTACCTTTCCGCCTGTGAACGAACATGAAATATACATGCACCGCTGCCTGCAATTAGCTACTTTAGGTGCTGGGCAGGTAGCGCCCAACCCCATGGTTGGATCAGTGCTGGTGCATGAAGACTGCATTATTGGCGAAGGCTACCACCGCCAGTATGGCGATCTACATGCGGAACCAAATTGCATCAACAGTGTACCGCCGCAATTGCAACAGCTTATCCCGAAATCAACCTTATATGTGAGTCTTGAACCTTGTGCTCATTTTGGCAAAACACCACCTTGCGCTGACCTAATTACTCGTCACCAAATACCGAAAGTGGTTGTCGGTATCCGGGATCCGTTTGAAGCGGTAAACGGAAAGGGCATCGAGAAATTAAAAGCGACAGGTGTTGAAGTAATACAAGGTGTTTTGGAAAACGAATGCCGGGAAATGAATCGACGCTTCTTTACTTTTCATACGCAACAGCGGCCCTATATTATTTTGAAATGGGCGCAAACGGCAGATGGTTTTATAGCACCACAGCAGCAGGAAGAAAGGCTGCTAATTAGCAATGAGTTGACTAACCGATTAGTACACAAATGGCGTAGCGAAGAAGCTTCTATTTTAATAGGCACTAACACCTCTTTGCAAGACAATCCATCGCTAACGAATCGCCTGTGGACAGGCAAAAATCCAGTACGGTTGGTAGTAGATAAGCAATTAAAACTGCCACGCCTTTTACAGCTTTTCGACCAGCAGGTTTCAACAATTGTATTTAACGAAATGGAAAACGATACACAAGAAAATCTGCGTTATTACAAGCTGGAATCAGGCGAAAGCCTACCTGCACAAATATGCCGTGCATTATACCAATTGAATATACAAAGTGTGTTGGTGGAAGGCGGCACAAAGCTGTTGCAAAGCTTTATTGATACCGATTGTTATGATGAAATCAGGTTGATTGAAAACACAACCCTACGTATTGGTAATGGGTTAGCAGCTCCTCGTTTTTCACCACTGCCATTGCAGGAAACAACCGAACTAAAAAACGACCGCATCTCTATTTTTCGCAAACTGTTTTAACCGCTCCATTTCTTTTGAATAGTTATTTTACGATAGATAAAAATTCCTTTGCCGAATTCAAAGACCGGGGCAGTCGCTTTATGGCTTATGCTTATCCGGTGGCAACGGCGGAAGCTTTTAAAGCCATTTTGCAAAACCTGAAAAAAGAACATCCGAAAGCAAATCATCATTGCTTTGCGTACCGCCTCGGCACCACCGGAGATAACTACCGGGTGAGCGATGATGGCGAACCATCCGGCACGGCCGGCCGGCCAATACTGGGGCAGATTGATAGCAAGAATTTAACAAATGTGCTGGTAATAGTAGTGCGTTATTTTGGCGGAACCTTACTAGGCGTTCCCGGCCTAATCAATGCGTATAAAACCGCTACCACGTTGGCTTTGCAACTAGTGCCAATAGTAGAAAAGCCAGTGGAAATTCTTTTCCAGATTTCCTGTAGCTATCCACAACTGAACGATGTAATGACGATTTTGAAACAACACCAGTGCAGCATTCAGCAGCAGGAGATGGGCTTGTTCTGCACTATTAAAACAGGCATTCCCATGATGGTATTAGTTGAGGCAAAAGAGCGGCTGCAAAACATTTTTGGAGTAGAAGTAAAACGAGTTGTATGAAGATTTTAATCACGGGCGGAACTGGTTTTATTGGCCGGCACCTGGTGGAATACTGGAAAGGGAGTAGCCACCAGATAACTGTGTTAGCCAGGCAAATTAATGCCGCTTTGTTTGATAGCACTATTGGTTGCCTGGAAGTGGATATAACAGTGGAAGAAGATGTGCAGGCCGCCATTATTTTTCTGCAACCAAATGTAGTGGTGCATACTGCTGCCATGAGTAAACCTAACGATTGCGAGTTGAATAAAGAGTTATGCTACCGTGTAAATGTTACTGCTACAGCAACCGTTTTACAGGCTTGCAAAACGGTTGGCGCAAAGCTCGTTTTCCTGTCTACTGATTTTGTGTTTAGCCGTAATGGGCCTTATAATGAGGATGCTAACTATGAGCCGGTCAATTATTATGGCAAGTCGAAAATGCTGGCGGAGACAGCGATTCAGGAGGCTGGTGCATCACATGCAATTGTACGAACCGGGTTGGTAATAGGAGAGAAGCTGCAAGGACAATCCAACACGTTTTTGCATTGGGTAAAGGAAAGCTTGGAAATGGGCAAAACAATAAAACTTTATACCGATCAGCAACGCAGCCCTACTTATGTAATTGACCTATGCCGTGGTATTGAAGCTATCATTGAAACTGCTTTCACTGGTATCATTCATTTATGCGGCGAAGAAATCCATACGCCCTATAGCCTGGCACAAAACGTTGCAAACTACTTGCAGCTTAATGCTGATTTGTTGCAACCCACCACTGCTTTGCAACAACCAGAAGTAGCCCTGCGACCCGAAAATGCAGTATTAAATATTGACAAAGCAAAAGCCGTTTTAAATTACAAAACAACTCCATTGCATAGTGCTTTACAGAAGATTTTTGGAAAGACTAATGGGGAGTCTTATTAAGACTTAACTAATGCTTCTGTAAACTGTACCAGCAGTTTTTCCAGGTCATCTATTTCATATAAGGGTAGGGTTGCAGCCACATCATTTACATCATGATAATCTTTTCTTTTACCCAACGTATAAATGAAAAAAGAAGGAACACCTTTCTCTGTAAACCAATAATGGTCGCTGTTTTTGGCCTTACCTCTGGGGTTTACAGTTGCCAGCAAATGATCGTCATTACTGATCTTTTTTAGTAATTCAAATTCCTTCGAAAACTCAGTTGCATTCACTACCGTAATGCCTTCTTCGCCATTGCCCATCAGGTCGAGGTTGGTAAGGAAGCGGATTTTTTTCAACGGAATAAGCGGATGATTGACGAAATGCTCAGAACCCACCAACCCGGCTTCTTCCCCTCCGAATGCAATAAGTACGATGGAATATTTTGAAGGGTGCTGGCTATAGTATCGGGCCAGCATTAGCAACAAAGCCGTGCCGCTTGCATTGTCGTTTGCCCCCGGAAAATACACCTGCTTGCCCATACCTCCGAGGTGATCATAATGGGCCGTAAATACAATAAAAGAATCTGGTTGTGCAGTACCCTTTACC
>CAXTDG010000408.1:0-4913 GCA_964242675.1 uncultured Chitinophagaceae bacterium | reverse complement strand
ACATAAGCCAGCAGGGTCCAGAAAAATAAACTGCCAATAGAGTACACAATAACTCCAGCCACAAAACCGACAAATGGAATAGCCCATAGCAGGAACCGCTGCTGCCGGAGTGCCTGCGGATCAAAATAGGTTCGGTACAAAGTGCTGTACACATGTGCTACATCTATCAGCAAAATAAGAATGACCCAACCGGCATCTGGCAAGCCAGCCACATTTTGAAACCAACCTGGAAACAACACAATAATGAACAGGCTGATGAAAGGCGGCAGCAGGATGAATAATACATCTGTAGCGGGTTTACCAATCCAGGGTTGCTTTTGCATGGGTATCGGTTGAAAGAATCATTATTATACTAAATAACTTGATTTGTAAAGACCTTCCATATTAAATTGTCTAATAAAAGCCCTTTTATCCAGCAGTTTTTATATTAGCAACCACCTTCTTTGCAGCGCTCAAACCCTGATAAAAAGCTTCTTCAAAAATGGAAATACCAGCCAGATCAGTATGGGCAAAATGAATAGAATCTTTGATTGATGCAGCCAGTTGTTGACGAACTGGCCCATGCATCATACCCGGTTTTGGTTGTGCCATAGCATGGCCCCAAATCATAATGTCTATTTCGTCGATAGTGTTTTCGATACCAGGGTGAACTTTTTCCAGGTCTGTAATAAGCATCGTCACCCACTCTTCATGCGTACGTTTTTGTGCTTGCATGCGTTCGGTAGCAGGGTCGGTGCTGGTAAGCGGCAGGTAGTAGGTCAGGTTTTCACGGGAAACGTTTTGCTGGAGTAATTCCTGCGTAGCCCTTACATATCCAAGCGATGGGCTGTCATACAGTACATTGTCCCAACTAAGCGGTGCACCACTTCTTTCCGGCAGGTTTTGAATTGAAAAATTAGCCACCATCCAAGGGGCATACGCCAAATTCTGTTGCACCGTTTGCAGGCGGGCAGTGTCGTTCAGCAAGCGGGCAGCTACAAATTGCGGTACAGCCAAAATGCACTGCTTTGCCTGAATTTTTTGGAGCTGATGAGTAGCCGTATTGTAGTAATCTACTTCAACACCAGCCTCCGTTGTATTTACCCGAACAGCTACCGAACCAGTTTGAAATTTATCTTCTATACCCGTTTGTAGCTTTTCTACTAACCATCCATTACCCTGGGGCCAGGTAAGTACATCGTGGTATTCGGCATTGGCGCCTTTGCCTTTGCGGCCTGCAAAATAATGGATGCCTGCCCAGGCACTTGCCACCTCGTAGGTCGTTCCAAAATCGTCTCGGGTGCAGTAGTTAATATACCAATGCAGGTAAGGTGAAGTAAAACCACTTTGCTGTAGCCATTGCTTCATGGTCAGGCTATCGAGTTGGGTGAATATTTCATCTTTAGACGATTCATTCACTGGTATAGCAAAAGCTTCCTTGCCATCGCTTCCTTTGGCATAGCGGAAAACCGCCATCTGCTGCATGAATTGATTAATCTGTTTTAACTCAGTATCTGGCACACCATACTGCGGCAACAACCCTTCCTGCCAGCGACCATTGATGTACAACCGTTCCTGCGGATCGAAACAAAGGAAAAGTTCGTTATAGACAGGTAAACCGTTGAGAGCGATAGAAGTAACAGCCCCACACTGCTGCAAAAACTGAATGTACTCAGTAAGATTATTATTAGGAACCGGCACATAGTGAGCGCCCCACGGGAAAGCAGAAACCGCATTTTGACCGCTGGCTGCATTGCCTCCTACCGTTTTCTCTAAATCGAGCAATGCGAAATCTAAAACGCCACTTTGATGCAGGTGCCGGGCCGCTGATAAACCACTGATGCCACCACCAACAATCACTATTTCTTTTTGGGTAATACTTGTTGGTTCGCCGAAAGTTTTATCTCGTAACAAATGGCCAGTTGCTGCTGAAGCACCGATGATTTTTCCACCAATCTTTTTCCTGGGCTGGCAGCCTGGCAAGGCGTATCCAGCACCTGTTAAGGCTGCTACTGATTGTATAAATTGTCGTCGTCTCACAGGGGAAATAAAAATTAAATAAAAGGCCTTTGAAAACTACGCAGATTTTTAGGGTGCTAAATAAAGTTCTTTATAACAGGAAGTGTCAGGAAGAACTTTTAGATACTTCTTGTTTGATGCAGCATCTAAATAAGAAGCGTATTCCAAAAAACCTGAAGGAATGTTTACACCATACTTACGATAATCACTAAGCGTCAACATCATTTGACTATTATCAGGATTACCGGATTCATAAATGACAGGGAAATTTTTATTCATAAGTAGACAAGCCCATAATTCTCTTTTGTCTCTATTTAGATTAAGAATCGATTCATTATGGAACATTCTATCACTTAAAGTAAAAGTGTACTTCACTTGAAGAGGAATACCTCTAGGGACAAAATTGAATTCTGTAACTAATCCTTCAGTGATTATATAATTGCCCTTTAGCCTATAGTCTCTATAAAAAATGTAGAAGTAGTATAAGGGTAATAAGAGTAAAATAATTACCGGTAAAACCCACTTCATTTTATAGAATTTTTGAGGCATGTTCACTTGATTATCGTTCTAAATACTTATTCCATTCCTCTTCAAAATAATCTACCAATGCTTGGTTATTGAGCCGGTTGATTTTTATAGGTTGCTTTGCTTTCATGTCTTCCGGGAAGATGAGCATTTGCTGCAGCGTTACCGGGTTCAGGTATTTCATAGCCGCAGGTAAATGATTGTAGGCCGTAGTGGTAGCAGGATGCATAGCCATGATATAGCCCCACTCGCCAAATGATGGCACATAGTTATGATAAGCTACTGTTTGAAAACCAACAGCCTGTAGCGTAGCATCTACACACCAAAAACTTTTGGGTGCCACATAGGGCGAAGTACTTTGAATAACTGCAATTCCTTCTGGTGATAAAGCCCCCTTTATTAAACCATAAAAAGCGGTGCTGTACAGCTTGCCAATAGAAAAATTAGAAGGATCAGGAAAGTCGATAATGATAGCATCAAACAAGCGGCGGTTGCTACGCAGCCAAGTAAAAGCATCTGCATTATGCACCTGCACTTTGGGGTTGAGCAGCGAAGAATCGTTTAGTTTAAGCAACATTTCCCGGGTAGTAAACAAGCGGGTCATAGCTGGATCAAGGTCTACCAGCGTAATGCTTTTTACGGAAGGGTATTTCAGTATTTCCCGAACGGCCAGCCCATCACCGCCACCTAGCACCAGCACATTTTCCAGCGTTTGTACCGATGACAAGGCCGGGTGTACCAGCGCCTCGTGGTAGCGGTATTCATCTGCTGAACTGAACTGCAGATTACCATTGAGAAATAACCTTGTTTCCCGTTTGTTGCGGGTAAGCACAATGCGCTGGTAGGGCGATGAAACGGAGTACACAATATTGTCTTCGTAAGTGGCCGTTTCGCTGTAGTTCATAATGTTGTTGGCAAAAGCAAAACAAACCAGCTCTGCCAGCAAAAGCAATACGGCTGTAGCTTTCAGCCAGGCAGCACCTTTTATTTCTTTGGTAAAAACATGGGCTAAATACCAACCCACAGCAATATTGAGGATACCAAAAAACAGCGAAGTGCGAATCAATCCCAGATGAGGAACGAGCAGTAAAGGAAAGATGAGTGATGCCAGCAACGCACCTATATAATCGAACGTAAAAACCCGGCTCACAAGCGCTGAAAATTCTACCCGATCTTTCAATATTCGCATCAGTAACGGAATCTCAAGCCCTACTAAAATACCAGTAAGTGCAATGAGTGCATACAGCACAATACGAAAGGAAGCCGCCAGTGGAAATACCACAAATAGCAGTGCTGAACTAAAACCGCCCACCACACCTACCAGCAACTCTATGCGTATAAACCAGGCCAGCAGCCGTTGCGTAAAATATTGCGACAAAAAGGAGCCAATACCCATAGAAAACAGGTACACACCAATGATGGTACTAAACTGCGTAACACTATCGCCCAGCAGGTAGGAAGCCAATGTACCTGCTACCAACTCGTAGATAAGGCCGCAGGTAGCAATTACAAACACAGCCACCAGAAGCAGCCATTGGGCATTTAATTTTTGAAGCATAAAAAATCAGTTGTCAGTTAGCCAGTTATCAGTAAATCAGTACATCAAGATGAAGTTTCAGCGGTAGATACAGCTGCACAGTTTACTACGGGCTAACTGACAACTGATTTCTGACAACTAGTTAATGAATAGCACTGGCAATGATGATAGCAATGGCCAGCATAAAAAAACCAGCCAGTACCGCTACTGCCATATTTTGTTTCTCCAGAATCTCCTTGCGAATGTTGTGCTTGGGGGTCAGTATTTCAATGAGGAAAAAAGCAACAAACAAAATGGCAATCCCCAAGAAAGAATAAATGATGGAATTGACGAGCGGACTTGGCATATAGATTTTTTTAAGTTTAAGATGAAGGTTAAAGTCTACACGTTTACCTGTTTAAAACAATGATCCATATAGTTAGATACAATAATGAATGCCTGATAAAAGGAACGTGTGAACAGGCGAACGAGTGAACCGAGACACTACTTATGATACCCCGGCCCGGAAGCACTAAACTGCTCCTGGCTGGAAGAATAAAACAAACGCCAGCCGGTAAGATTTGCATATACCAGCCAACTCATCAGGCCAAGTGCTACTATTAAAAACCAGCGAAACGGATACAAGGCTGAGCTGTGCTTGAATGGATTAATCTGTATCATAAGGTGATAGCGGACTGTTTGCCCACCGGCGTTTTTCGTTGTTGTAAATAAAAATAGATTGAATGATGGGCCATAGTACCAGCAGGCCCAGGCAAATGAACAGGTTGCGATGGTCGGGAACATCATACGTAAGCCGCACCTGCATGGCATGTACGCTGTTGTAGGTACTTGCTGAAAAATCCCTGGTACCACT
>CAXTDG010000407.1:0-4942 GCA_964242675.1 uncultured Chitinophagaceae bacterium | reverse complement strand
AAACCAAACTGAAAGCCATTAATATAAAAAGCTGTATTCAACTGAATACAGCTTTCGTTTTTTAGTATCTATTGAATCAAAACTCTGCTATTACCCCTACATACTTTTCCGGGCTAATCATCAGCAATTCCGCTTTCACGGCATCGCTTACTTCCAGGGTTTGAATAAAGTTTTGAATATCTTCTTTGGTGACGGAAGTTTTACCACGGGTCAATGCTTTCAGGGCTTCGTAAGGCTCAGGATAAGCCTCCCGGCGAAGAATAGTTTGGATAGCTTCGGCAACTACGGCCCAGTTATCTTCTAAGTCTTTTTGAATTTTGGTTTCGTTTAGCAGTAATTTATTCAACCCTCTTTCAAGTGCGTTCAGGGCAATCATCATGTGGCCAACGGGCACACCAATATTTCGCAAAACGGTAGAATCTGTCAGATCCCGTTGCAGGCGGCTGATGGGGAGTTTGGCGGATAGGTGCTCAAATAAAGCGTTGGCAATACCAAAGTTGCCTTCCGCATTTTCAAAATCAATGGGATTTACTTTGTGCGGCATGGCGCTGCTGCCTACTTCGCCTGCTTTTGTCTTTTGCTTGAAATAATCCATGCTGATGTACGTCCATACATCCCGGCACAAATCAATCAGGATGGTATTGATGCGTTTCAGCGCATCGCAATGGGCAGCGAAAGAATCGTAATGCTCAATCTGCGTAGTGAATTGCATGCGTTTCAATCCCAGCTTTTCATTTACAAAACGGTTCCCGAAATCTATCCAATCTGTTTTGGGATAAGCAATATGGTGAGCATTAAAATTGCCGGTAGCCCCGCCGAACTTAGCAGCAAAGGGTATGTGGCCAAGCATGGCTAACTGGTTTTGTAATCGCTCTACAAATACCATCCATTCCTTACCCAGCACCGTGGGCGATGCTGGTTGCCCATGCGTACGAGCCAGCATCGAAATGTTTTTCCAGTCTTGGGCCAACTGTTGAAGATGCTGCACCAAATGCTCCAGCACAGGGGTAAGCGTATTTTGTAGGCATTCCTTCCAGCTAAGGGGTATGGCGGTATTATTAATATCCTGGGAAGTAAGGCCAAAATGCACCCATTCTTTTACTTCAGCAGCATCAGCAGCATCTAGTTTTTGCTTAATGAAATATTCCACTGCCTTTACATCGTGGTTGGTGGTTTGCTCAATCACTTTGATGGCTTCTGCATCGCCTTCAGCAAAGTTTTCCAGCAGATTTTCCAATGTGGCTTTTGCAGCAGGCGGCAGCTCAAAAAACTTCTCCGCTGCCAAAAAAAACAGGTATTCTATTTCTACCGTTACCCGGTACTTTATCAACGCATATTCACTAAAAAACTCGGCCAAGCCTGCAGCCTGACGGCGATAGCGTCCATCAATAGGGGAGATAGCAGTAAGAGAAGTAAGTTCCATAAGATTAGTGGGCAGTCAACAGTCAACAGTCGGCAGGAAATACAAGGGTTTGTTACATCTGTAACTTCTCCTGTTAACTGCCGACTGTTGACTGCCGACTTGTTTACATTTGCCGCAAAAATAAGCGGCCTGCTGTCGGGGCAAAATCTGTTTTGTATGAGGCCGCAGGAGAAACTCAGCAATGGAGAAAATAAGGGTAGGGGCAGTGAGTTACCTGAACACTAAACCGCTGCTATACGGCATTGAACGGAGCAGCCTGATGAATGGCATAGAACTGATTACAGATTATCCTTCGAGCATAGCACAGCAACTGATTGATGGGCAAATAGATGTAGGGCTGGTGCCAGTAGCAACCATTCCTCGGTTAAAGGAGTTTCACATTATCACCGATTACTGTATTGGTGCAGTGAGCGATGTGGCCTCCGTTTGCCTGTTTGCCGATGAACCCCTGCAGCAGGTAAAAAAAGTATTGCTCGATTACCAGAGCCGTACTTCGGTAGCGCTGTGCAAAGTGCTGCTGGATGGTTACTGGAAAATGCACTTTACGCTGGAAGATGCGAAGGCTGATTTTAGAAGCAGTATTAAGGACGATACAGCAGGTGTGGTAATTGGCGATCGGGCTTTTGAACAGCGTAAGCAAAGCCGCTACATCTACGACCTAGCAGGTGCCTGGATTGATTGGACGGGCTTGCCATTTGTGTTTGCTGCCTGGATTGCCAACAAGCCTTTACCGGAAGCTTTTATTAAAGAATTCAATGCTGCCAATGCCTTAGGCTTTCAACATCTGGATGAAGTAATTGCCGCTTGGCCTTCGCCTCATTATGATTTGAAAACCTACTATACACAGAACATCAGCTACCATTTGGATGATGCTAAGAAGAAAGGGCTGGACTTATTCATACAAAAGTTACAATCAGTGATTTAAAGAACGTGATACGTGAATCATTGATTGTAGAGACAAGGCATGCCTTGTCTCTACAGGAATACTGCCACGCCGCCGAAAGCCTCATCGGTCTTCGGTAACCCTTCCATTTTTAATTTTAGTACAAAACATCCCTACGCTGGTTTGCGAGGCCTGCAATACTTTCACCGCTCGGCTGTAGGTATATTGCCGATTTTAAAAAACACCGTAACAAACATGAGCGTTCTTCAGCAACTGGCCGAAACAAAAGCCTTTATTCAACAGCATTATCCACATCAGCCACAGGCTGGTATTGTGCTGGGCAGCGGCCTGGGCAACCTGGAAAAAGAAATAGAAGTGGAACTGGAAATTGCTTATGAATCTATTCCGCATTTCCCGGTATCGACGGTGGAAGGGCATAGCGGTAAGCTATTATTTGGTAAACTGAGCGGCAAGCGAGTTGTGTGCATGGCGGGCCGGTTTCACTTTTACGAAGGCTACACGCCGCAGCAGGTGGTGTACCCTATTCGGGTAATGAAATGGCTGGGGGTGGAAACCTTGTTTTTGAGTAATGCTGCCGGTGGTATGAATGCTGCCTTTAAAGTGGGCGACCTGATGATAATCAAAGACCACATTAGCTTCTTCACGGTAAACCCGCTGCTGGGGCCTAACGAACCGGAGCTAGGCGTACGCTTCCCGGACATGAGTGAACCGTACAGCAAAGACCTAATTGCGAAAGCTGAAGCTATTGTAGCGGCCAACGGCATACCCGTTCATAAAGGCGTGTACGCTGGTGTAACCGGCCCTACGTTTGAAACCCGTGCCGAATACAAACTGCTGTACATTGCGGGTGGCGATGTAGTAGGGATGAGTACGGTGCAGGAAGTAATTGCAGCCCGGCATATTGGGATGCAAGTATTTGCCATGAGCGTAGTTACTGACCTTGGCATACGGGAAGAAGATAATATCATTACCCATCAAGAAGTGCTGGAAGCGGCCAATGCTGCCGAGCCAAAGCTGACGACGATTTTTAAGGAATTGGTAGCGGGGCTTATTTAATTGATAATGTTGGAAGGTGGGTTACATTACAGTTCAATAAAAGCCACAACATAGAACTGATAAAGTTTTTGACAGCTATCATTAAATTAACAAAGCTCGGTAATCAGTAATTATCAATTATCCATTGTTAATTATCAATTCTAATCCTTGCCATAATTTTAAGTATTTCAACCCGTAGTTCTTTCTTTCTTTGCGCCATGCCGCTGTTGAAGTTTTCTTTGTTTTTCTTTCTTGTGCTAACTGGTTTTGCGGTTGCGGCGCAGACCAACGTTTTTAAAAGTGGTACCGGCAGGCAGGTAGATGCACAGGGCCGCCCCATAAGTCCCAATGCAACCAGTGGTAAAGACAGCTTGCAACACCGGTCGCAGGATAGTATTACCATTTCCTTTCGGTATTTTGATAGTAGCCGACAGCTAAAACTGGATAGCAATGTGCTGAATTTGCACCAGGTATTGCCGCAGCCATCCGATTATTTGTACCTGGGCAATCTGGGTTCGGCAGCACGGCCAATCCTATTTACGCCACGGATGTATGCTGGATTCGATGCTGGTTTTCATTCGTATGATCTGTATCAGTTCAACCTGACAGGTACCCGATTTTTCAATACCACCAAACCCTATAGTGAACTGACCTATGTGCTGGGCGGGGCTGCTGAGCAAACCATTGGCATCCTGTTTACCCAAAACTTCAAGCCTACGTACAACGTTACGTTCGACTATCGCTTTGTAAGTTCACCGGGCTTGCTGAAAAACCTGAGAAATACGAACCGGGCTTTGCGGCTGGCCATTCCATTTACCACCAAAGCTCGGCGCTACAGTGGTAATATTGTATTCATCAGCAACAAAATGTCGGCGGGAGAAAGTGGCGGACTTGCTGACCTGGCCAACCTGACCGACAGCCGCTATGGCGACCGCTATTTGCTCCCTACCCGCCTGGGCGGCGATGCGGACTATAATACCAACGTTTTTAATAGCAGCATTTCCACCGGGGCACAGTACACCAATACACAATTGTATTACCGGCACCAGTACGATTTTGGGCAAACTGATTCAGTGGCAACCGATTCTGGCTACGTAAAGTTGTTCTATCCCCGCTTTCGCATTCAGCACAATTTTTCTGTAATGAGTAGTTCGTATCGCTTTCGGGATGGCGTGACTTACGATTCTATTTCTAAATATTATCGTTATACTACACTCACCACGCCGGTAGAATTTCTGGATAAATGGCAGGATCTGAAAAATGAGTTTGCCCTGATGCTGTTTCCCGAAAAAAACAACCAAAATCAGTTTTTAAAAGTAGGGGCTGCCCACCAGTTGCTTACAGGCACATTGGACGCTACTAACCTGCGGCTGTACAATATTTATCTGCTAGGCGAATACCGCAACCGCACCCGCAACCGGCGCTGGGATATTAATGCCAGCGGGCAATTGTATACGGTTGGCTTTAACGCAGGCGACTACCTGGCCGATATTCGGGCACAAGCTTTTTTGGGTAATAAATTTGGGTATGTTGATGTGGGTTTCCAAACCAGCAATCGCAAGCGGGGCTTTGTTTTCGAT
>CAXTDG010000406.1:0-4960 GCA_964242675.1 uncultured Chitinophagaceae bacterium | reverse complement strand
CTATCATTTCGGCGGCGCTACTTCACCAGTTTCTGGCTTCAGCCATTACATTTGAGGTTTCAGAAAACGACATCAAGAAAGATATATGAAGATTATGAAGTTTGGCGGTACCAGCGTAGGTAGGCCAGAACGGATGCACCAGGTAGCACAACTGATTACTCAAAGCGAAGAACCTACGATTGTAGTACTAAGTGCTTTAAGCGGCACTACGAATGCTTTGGTAGAAATCAGTAAGTCGCTGGCTAGTGGCGACCGCAGCGAAGCCCGGCAGCAAATAGAACAACTGGAAACGCATTATCAGCAGTTTGTTACACAACTGGTAACGACTGATGATGCCATACAGAAAGCAAAAACAATCATTAGCGAGCATTTTGAATTCCTGAATATCATTCTCAAAATTTCCTTTAGCGAAGCATTAAACAAAGATATTCTGGCACAGGGCGAATTGCTCAGTACTAAGTTGTTCAGTGTGTATTTAGGCGAAAAAGGAGTAGAGCATGTACTGCTTCCTGCGCTGGAATTCATGACTATTGATGCTTACGAAGAACCGCAGATTGGTAGCATTCGGGTAAAGCTGAGCCAACTGTTGAACCAGTACCAGGGATCCAGATTGTTTGTAACGCAGGGCTACATCTGTCGCAATGCCAAGGGCGAAGTGGATAATCTGAAACGAGGCGGCAGTGATTACACTGCTTCTCTTATTGGAGCCGCTATCAAAGCATCTGTTTGCGAAATATGGACAGACATTGATGGAATGCACAACAACGCCCCCCCTGTTTGCAAAAATACCCGGCCCATTGAGCAACTTAGTTTCGATGAAGCAGCAGAGCTGGCTTACTTCGGCGCAAAGATTTTGCACCCGGCATCTATTTGGCCAGCGCAGCATTACAATATACCGGTGAAGCTGTTAAACACCATGCAGCCCGCTGCCAAAGGCACTATCATTTTGCAGGAAGCAGGTAGCAAAGGCGTAAAAGCTATTGCAGCTAAGGATGGTATTGTGGACATCAATATTAAAAGCAGCCGCATGTTGCTGGCGTATGGTTTTCTTCGAAAGGTGTTTGAAGTATTTGAAAAATACCGCACCAGCATTGATATGATTACTACTTCAGAAGTAGCCGTTTCTGTTACAATCGACAGCACTGTTCACTTAAAGGAAATTGTAAAAGAATTAGAGCCGTTTGGAGCAGTAGATGTGGAAGATAATTTCACCATCGTATCGGTAGTAGGCAACGAAATAGCTGAAACCAAGGATGTATTAGCTAAATTGTTCGAAGCCCTGATACACATCCCTATCCGTATGGTGAGCTATGGTGGTAGCCGCCACAATGTAAGTTTGCTTATTGCTTCAGAATATAAAAACCAGACATTACAATTGTTGAATGAAGGCCTGTTTGGGTTGTAAAAAAGAATGTATGGCTACAAAACTGGTGCTGAGCCGCAAAAGTGAATGGCTTAATCGGGCACGCCCCTTTAAAATATTAATTGATGGAGAGCTCGTTGGGACAATAACCAGCGGTAAGGTAGAAGAGTTTGAGCTATCGCAAATAAACCAAACCATTGAATGTAAAGTTGATTGGTGCTACTCCAATAAGTATGAGTTCTCAGCTGCTGATGGCGATATTGTTTACCTACAGGTAAAGAGCGGTATGAAAGCTTTTTGGGTTGTATATGTTTTGCTGTTGGGTTATATAGCAATCAGTTTTATTGTCCCTGGTTTTATTTCTACTTTGGGAGATGTAGGTATAGCAATCAGGTTGATAGTGTTAGGTATTCCTCTTTTTTATTTAGTGTATTCTCTCACAATAGGCAGGCGCAATTATCTTAGCCTGGAGAAGTATTCCACTAACGTACCTGCTAATTAATAGAGTACATAAAAATTGGTATTGAATAGTTTACAATTTTCAGTTTTTTAGCTGATGGACAACCCTTACCCAGAAAATATTATCTACAGCCATGAGCAAAATCTGGCAGCAGAAAACGCCAGTACAAATGCAAAGCCTGTAACTGCAAAAAAAGAAAAGCCTATTCTGCTGCGGGTTTTTTACAAAGTATTTCTGGGCTTTTTTGCTGATATATTTGGCGGCATCTTCAACTTCTTCAAAAGGTATGTGCTACTGGTATGGCACTGTATTAAGTTTATATGGAACCCTAATGCCGAAGAGCATACTAGGGCCAACGAACAAACACTTTCCAACGCTAAGGAAACGTTTGAGCTTATTTTAATTATTACAACTGTAATGCTTTTTCTCATCAAGCAAAATGTATTGAATTCGTCTGATGAGCTGAAGGAGTTGTATGGCAATGATATTCAGCAATACGCTGTAGAATTTGTTTTGTTTCTGGCATATGCAGCAGCGTATTTTACTGTATTAGTGATTTTGGTATTACTTGGCAGGCTGCTCCGAAAGGTGTTTAAACCTATTGAGTCCAAAGAGGTGACCGATAAATTATTCATTAATCTGAATAACATCTTTTTCATTTTTACTACTATCTATGCTTTCGTTAAAAAATTTGATTATGATAGTGCAACTTTACTTGAAAGAGAGGATGCCGGTTGGTATGAAAATTTCTTCATTTATTATTTCATTCCGCTTGCGGCAATTTTAATTCTGTTTTTTATTCGATTAGTAGCACTTAACAAAATAACTGTTGGTCGCATTTTTACTTACTGCGTCATCACACCAGTTATTACCGCTGTCATTTTAGGCATCAGTGGCTTAATGCTAACAGCGCTATTTGCGTATCTATAAAATCCAGCGTCCAAATAATACAAAAACACCCGGTACTTCATTAGTACCGGGTGTTTTATAATTAATTGTCAGCTTAGATAATCAACATCGCATCGCCATAAGTGAAGAAGCGATATTTATCAGTAATGGCTTTCTGATAAGCTTCCATAATCAGGTCGTAACCAGCAAAAGCACAAGCCATAATCAGCAGGCTGGTTTTTGGGAGGTGGAAGTTGGTAACTAGGCTATCCGCCACGTTGAAGTTGTATGGCGGGTGAATGAAATTATTCGTCCAGCCTTCAGAAGGTTTAAGCAATTTTTCTGCTGTAAAAGAAGTTTCCATGGTACGCATAGTGGTAGTACCAATAGAGCAAATGCGGTGGCCGGTTTCCTTTGCTTTGTTTACAATGCGGCAAGCCGTTTCATCAATGCGGTAATATTCTGCATCCATTTTATGCTTGCTCAGATCTTCTACTTCAATTGGGCGAAAAGTGCCAAGGCCGGTATGCAAGGTTACTTCAGCAAAACGAATGCCTTTGATTTCACAACGTTTGATAAGTTGTTCGCTAAAGTGCAGACCAGCAGTAGGCGCAGCTACGGCACCTTCGTACTTGGCATATACCGTTTGGTAACGTTCCTTGTCTTCTTCATCCGGCTTACGCTTAATGTATTTTGGAAGGGGTGTTTCACCTAAAAAATCCAGCATATTGCGGAAGCTTTCTTCGCTGTCTTCCCACAAAAAGCGAATGGTACGGCCACGGCTGGTGGTGTTGTCAATTACTTCTGCTACCAGTTCGTCATTATCACCAAAATACAGTTTATTACCTACCCGAATTTTACGGGCCGGATCAACAATTACATCCCATAGGCGGTTGGGTTTATTCAATTCTCTCAGTAGAAACACTTCAATCTTAGCCCCGGTTTTTTCTTTGCGACCATACATGCGGGCCGGGAAAACCTTGGTATTGTTTACTACAAATACATCCTTGTCGTCATAGTAATCCAGAATGTCTTTAAAGGTTTTGTCAAGCATTTTGCCGGTCTTTCTTTCAATGACCATCATACGGCTGTCTTCCCTTTTCTTGGTAGGGTTTTGGGCAATCAGATTAAGAGGCAAATCGAACCGGAACTGAGATAATTTCATGCAACTATTTTATTTATGCGAATGGAATAGCCCGGGCCGGTTGGCAGTAATAAGAAATTAATGAAACTTTTACCGGGCACTTAATTAATGAATTAAATTATACTGGTGCCGGATAACAAACGCTGGAGCCGGTGAACG
The DNA here is from genome assembly GCA_964242675.1 of uncultured Chitinophagaceae bacterium. GTDB lineage: Bacteria > Bacteroidota > Bacteroidia > Chitinophagales > Chitinophagaceae > JAZKFT01. The sequence goes on along the minus strand of CAXTDG010000406.1, from coordinate 946 downwards.
GCGCTACACATTTACTTTCAGAAAAGCCGGCGGGGGGCCAGGCTTGTTATCGTGTTACGGCACGATTGTTTTTTAATAAAGCGTGCAAATGTAGGGTTATTGAAGTTGTAAGAATGAAATAACTTGAAGCAGCTATTTTAAAATATAATAGCCTTACAAATGGCAGCATTTCTTTTCAGCTTATTTTCATCCATATTCTAAACCCTGCGCAAAATGATGTTTTCGGACAATGTGTGGAAGAGATTCACACTCCTAGCTTACCTGTTTTTGTTTATGTCAATAACAACGGCCCAGCCAATAAAGAAGGTTGAAAAAAAGTACCCTAGTATTCTTTGGGAAATAACCGGCAAGGGCATGAAAAAGCCCTCGTATCTAATGGGAACCATGCATGTGAGCAATAAGATGGTTTTCAACCTAGGCGATTCCTTTTATCATGCCATTGAGCATAGCGATTATGTGGGGCTGGAACTCGACCCCGGCTACTGGCAGGAGTATTTCTCCAAAAACAACCGGGGCAACATGGGTAGCTCCAACCTGTTTGAATCGCTGTATCGTCGCTTTCAGGCCAATACCGGTACCAGCAGCCTTACCAAAGACATGTTTGCCATAGATGCTTATGAAAAAGATATTGAACGGGCCATTACTATGGAGCCTACCATCATAAATTCATTATTGTATCGCAAAAGCCAAACGGGACAAGAGTATGAAGAAGATACTTACCTGGATATGTACCTGTACCAGATTTGTAAAAAGCTGAACAAGCAAATTGTTGGGCTGGAGGTAATGGAAACTTCGGAACGCATGAGCAAACAAGCATGGCTGGCGCTGGAAGAAGCCCGTGGCCGCAACACCCGTAGCACCTACGATGATGACGACCTCAGCACCATGAGCATTGAAGATGCCTACAAAACCGGCGACCTGGATATGCTGCACCGTATTGAACACC
>CAXTDG010000405.1:0-4966 GCA_964242675.1 uncultured Chitinophagaceae bacterium | reverse complement strand
AACCATTTCATTTTTGCTTCCGAATTTTTACAGGAGGCTAAAGAGGTACGGATGCACCATACTGAAGAAAAAGAACCTAAAAAACAGAAATAAAATTATTTCATTACCTTCTTATCTTTGGGGCAGATAATCACTTATCTACAATATCACTTTCACTACTGCGTTTCTTTTCTATCCAATATCCAATTCTGTGAATTCACACTTCTTACCCGGCTGATTCCAATTTTATAATCCATTCTGTGAACGCACGCCCACCCCCACACCCGGCTGAATCCAATACACTATTCAATGAAAAACCGAATCCTAAGGAACACCTTGTGTTCCGTTGTGTTCTGTACATGCATGTACAGCCAATCTGATGCCCAGGCTACACTGGTTCCAGATACTAATGCTCAACATCTTAGCCAGCGATTGGTTGGTAATGGCGTTACCATAAGCAATCTTAGATTTACCGGCGGCCGAGGTTCAGCAGGCTTTTTTAAGGTTACCAATGCACAACCCTCTTTGGGCATTGATAGCGGTATTGTGCTCAGCACCGGCTACATTAAATCTGGCTACACCAATAATTGCCATGGCATTGACAACGTAGCCTACGATGGGATCTACGGACTCAACCGGGCCAGCAACAGCATTGGCACTGCTGGCGATGTAGATTTAGCCAATATTATTGCCGACAACTACGATGCGGCTGTGCTGGAATTCGACTTTGTACCTACCGGCGATTCTATTGCTTTCCGCTATGTATTTGGTTCGGAGGAATACCCGCAATACAACTGTACCGAGTACAACGATGTGTTTGGCTTTTACGTTTCCGGGCCAGGCATTGTAGGCAAAAAAAATATTGCTTTGGTGCCGGGTACTAACATTCCTGTAGCTATCAACTCTGTAAATAGTGGAATAGTAGACCCGCTGGATGGTACCGGGGGAAATACAACCATTTGCGGTAGAATGGGGCCAGGTTCACCCTTTGTAAATTACTATGTAAACAACAGCACCGGGCAACTAATTGGGTTCAATGGTTTTACTAAAGTGCTTGTAGCTTCGGCCAAAGTACAGCCTTGCCAGGTATACCACTTAAAACTAGTAATTGCCGATGGTATGGACCGGTTATTTGATAGTGGTGTTTTTCTGGAAGCTAAAAGTTTACAATCAAGTGGACTTCATATTCAAAGCAGCACACCACTAACCAATAGTGGTAAACCTTACATGGTGGAAGGTTGTACAAGTGGCGGCATTTGGGTAAAACGGCAGGATAGAGGAAACTATGCTCAGCAGGTTACGCTCACCTATGCCGGTACAGCGGTAAATGGTACAGATGTCGTTACGCTTCCAGCCTCAGTATCAATCCCAGTAAATGATTCCGGCATTTTTGTACCCATTGTACCCATTGCCGACCATATAGCAGAAGGAACTGAAACCCTGAAAATTTATGTATCAAACAGTTGTTTTGGCAGTGGATTGTCTTTTTCCGATAGTATTGAGATACAGATAAAAGATTTTGAGCAACTGCACATTTTACCACAATCGCTCACTGGCGTTTGTAAAACAGCACTACAGTTGCGGGCCGATAGCGGCTACCAGTCTTACAAATGGACACCAGCAGCCGGTTTTTCCAGCGATACCAGTTCACATCCGCTACTGCTATCTGTACCCGACAGTTCTTTAATTGTATGCGTTGCTACAAAAGACAATTGCGTAGCCAGAGATTCAGTAAGAATTACGTATAAAAACCTGAAGCTGAAACAAAAGCAGGATGTACAGTGCCGCAATGGTGCTACAGGTAAAATATACCTGAGTGCCGGTGCCGAATGGGTAAGACCAGTAAAGTTCTGGCTAAACGGAACTGCTCAGCAAACCGATAGCGTTTTTGCGCACTTACCGGTTGGCAGCTATGTAGCCAAAATACAGGATGCTACCGGCTGTATAGATAGCATGGTGGTATCTATCAGTCTTTCGCCTCAATTTCTGCATTTCGACAGCAGCATTGTTACAAAAGCGGTCTGTACCGATTCTTTATCCGGCGGCGTATCCTTCATGGCCAACGGCGGTACTTTGCCTTACCGTTTTTCGGTAAATGGTAGCAACATGCAGGTGAGCAGCGATTTTCATTTACCGGTAGGGTCGCACTTTGCGATTTTAAAAGATGCAAATGATTGTAGAGATACTACCTACTTTCAGATAACTTATAACAATACGCTTACTATAAATGCCGGAACTGATACCGCCATTTGCAAAGGCAGTGCTGTTACGCTACAAGCTTCTTCCAATACTACAGCGGTACAATGGAGCCCAACTACAGGACTTAATAGTGGGGCAGTTACCAATCCAATTGCTGCCCCTTCGGCCAGCACAGTTTACACCGTAACTGCCCGTAGCGGTTTCTGCACTAAAACTGATTCTATAAAAGTGGCCATTCGCTCTTTGCCAGTGGCGAATGCCGGGCAGGATACTGCCATTTGCACAGGTAGTTCCTTACGGCTTAACGGTAGTGGCGGTGTTGTATACAAATGGCTTCCTGATACTTATCTAAACAATGCAACCATAGCCCGCCCACAGGCAAAACCACAGGAAAACATTACTTACCAGTTGGTCGTTACCGATCAGTTTAATTGTACTTCCGCCAACACAGCCAGTGTAAAAGTGCGGATCATTCCGCCAGTGCTGGCATCGGCTGGTAGAGATACGGCTGTGGCTATGGGTCAGCCTTTGCAGCTCAGCGGCAAGCAATTGAACGATACTACAGTTACCCAGTTTTCATGGAACCCTATTATTGGATTGAGTGATAACAAAATCCCTACACCAATAACCAAACTATATAAAGACCAGACTTACAGTCTTACGCTTCGCACACGGGAAGGATGTGAAGGCAAGGCCGCTGTACACATTAAGGTATATCAGGGCCCGGAAATTTATGTACCGACTGGGTTTACCCCTAATAAAGATGGTAAAAATGATGTGCTGCGACCTATACCGGCTGGTATTAAAACCTTCAAGCAGTTTGCTGTGTTCAATCGTTGGGGCCAGCCAGTTTTTCGCACTACGGTGGCTGAAAACGGATGGGATGGTAAAATAAATGGAATGGTTCCCCTAAACGAAACCTTCGTATGGACGGCCGAAGGAATAGACTATAACAACCAGCTAATCCAGCGAAAAGGCACAGTGGTAGTGGTGCAGTAAGCTTCGTTTTGCATTCTTATTAGCCATCAAACCGGTACATAGAAATTTAGAAAAATGATTCAAAAAATTTATTTCTCTGCTGGGCAGCGTATTTATTTCCCACAGCGTCTATGTATGCATTCGTAATACCTTTCAACAGGTAAGTGCTTTTTACGATTGCAGATACAACAGATACTAAAACCCGGAATGTCTATCCCGGGTTTTTTATTTGTAAAAATTACTGTTAGAATTAGCTATCCATTTCTGCTTCAGAAATTTTTCATACAGGCAACGCATTTTTTCTAATAAGGCTCTAATGCTTCGTATAACCCCAAGCCCTGTATGAAAAATTTTACCCGCCTTTTTTCCTTTCTTATCATCCTGCTTCCGTTTTGCACCTTAGCCAATGTATATGTGCATGGCTATGTGAGATATCCAAATGGTACGCCTGTTGCCGGGATAACCGTTGCAATCGTTTCTGATTCGGCTGTTGCACAAAGCACCTGCCAGCAAACTCACTATCGTACTACCAACAGCGCTGGTTTTTATGTTGATACCCTTACTTGCTCCGGTACCATTTCACAGGTAAAAACCTGGATATCTGATCCCTGTAACCTCAGGCAAATCATACATAATCAAACTCCCAGTGCAAATTATTCAGTAGAAAGCAATTTTACCATATGTGATACTCCTACTACTTGCAGAGCCATTTTTGGTTGGTATGACATAGCAGCCAATCAGGTTATTTTTTTTAGTGCTAGCTCTTACGGCTCCACGAATGTTGATACAATAATAAGCCGCACCTGGAATTTTGGTGATGGGATTTCACTTGCGGGTAATAACGTAAATCCTACACATACCTATAATCAAACAGGAAGTTATACTGCCTGTCTTAAAATTAAGACAGTTTTTGGGTGCGAAAAAACTTACTGCGAAACAGTTCAGGTAGCAGGTAATGTAGCATGTGTTCCTACTTTTTCCTGGAATAGGAGCACAACAATACCCTTTCGTATTTTATTTAATAGTGCAGCCAGCACAGCTATAGCGGGTGATAGCATCATCAGTAGAAAATGGCTATTTGGCGATGGAGATTCTTTAATTGGAAATGTTGTTTCCCCGGAACACACTTATTCAGGGCCTGGCACTCATACAGCTTGTGTAACCATCAAAACAACACAAGGCTGCGAAAAAATGTATTGCACCACAGTTCAAGTGCCTAGCAACACAGTCTGTAATGCATCTTCTTCCTGGGGTTACAGTCAAACAATTCCCTATCGTATACTTTGTAATAGTGCAGCTAGTACTGCTATTATAGGAGATAGCATCATTAGCAGAAAATGGGTTTGGGGTGATGGAGATACGCTTACCGGAAACGTTATTGCACCTGAACATACTTATCCAGGGCCTGGCACGTACACAGCTTGCCTTACCATTAAAACAAGGCTGGGCTGTGAAAACACGTCATGCTATATTATATTTTCTTATAACGCTGCTACCAGTTGCTATACTACATTTAATTGGTCCAGAAGTCCTACAATACCATTTCGTGTTTTATTTAATAGCACCGCCAGTATGGCCGTTACAGGCGATAGCATTGTTAGTAGAAAATGGCGGTTTGGTGATGGCGACACACTTACCGGAAATGTCGTTTCTCCTGAACATACTTACCCTGGAGTTGGCACTTATACAGCTTGCCTTACCATCAAAACGAGATTGGGTTGCGAAAAGACCTTTTGTGTTACTATCACTCTTTTAAATCCACAAACAAGCTGCTATGCTTATTGTTCAACCACTTATCTAGGTGGGACAG
>CAXTDG010000404.1:0-4977 GCA_964242675.1 uncultured Chitinophagaceae bacterium | reverse complement strand
GTACACTTCTCGTATACTCGGGTCATCTTCTATTATCAAAAGCTTTTTTTGCATATCCTGTAAAATGGGGAGGTCAATCTACAAGCAACTTTCCTGCCCTGCTTTAGCCGTACCGGGAATAACCTTTGCATTGGATGTTTCACCACCTACCGGAATAACGGCATATAGCAGCTGTAAACCGGAGGTCAATGCCTTTATAGCAAGGATGCGTCAATTGGCTGGCAGAAGGTTAAATTTCAAAATAGTACCTGCCTGTTACAAACTGGCTTAGTGCTATACTTAATTATCCAGTGTTTGTACCTAAGCCTTTGAAAGCACGTAAAAAACGTAGTTTGATATGTAGCAAATGGCAACCATTCAAATACCTAAGAGCAACCAACTAGGTAGGGCAATAACTACACAGCATTTTTATTGCTTCAACTTTATTACCCACTCTGCCATTAAGGTATGTTCTGATAAACCATTACTCCTTTACCACTTTAGCAGTGGCTGTTTTTCCGTCCATATTGGTTATTAAATAATAAGTACCGGCAGATAGCTTCGCTATATCGAAAGTGAAAGTATTACCCGTCAGGTTTTGCTTTTCTAATACTGTTTGCCCGTTTGCATTTATCAGCCGAATGTTCAGGCGGGCATTATTTTGTACACCACTTATGGCTACTGTGAACTGATATTTTACAGGATTGGGATATACACTTATTTGTGATGCAGATGCAATGTGGTATCGAACAGGTGCAATACCGGAATAGGTGAAATGATTATCTACGTCAAGCAATTTTAAGCGGTAATAATTCATACCCTCTGCCGGGTGGGTATCGTACAATTGGTAAGATAATGGGGTGCTTGAATGACCGGCAGCGTTTACGGTACCGATGCTTTGCCAGCTGGTACCATTCAATGATTTTTCAACCACAAAAAAGGCACTATTAATTTCGCTGGTTGTTTGCCATTGCACTTTTACTTCTTTATCTATTAGCGTGGCACCAAAGCTCATTAGCTTCACAGGCAAGGCATTATTGCCAACCTGCAATACTATTTCGCCACGACCATTGCCGCCCAGGTAAATAGCGGCTTGCAGTCCGTCTAATTGTACCGTATTGAGGATTTTTACAATTTCGCCCCGCCCACTGCCTCCACCATACAAGCTGATGAATGTGCTATCTAGCTGGCTGGTATTTTTCGATGCAAAGAATTCGCCCCGCCCATTGCCTCCACCATACAAGCCGGGAGCCGTGCCATCTAATTGCCGGGTGTTAATGTCCAGCAGAATTTCTCCCCGGCCATTGCCACCACCATATAAGTTCAGCGTACTTCCATTTAGTTGGTTAGTATTATTGGTCATCAGAATTTCTCCCCGGCCATTGCCGCCACCATATAAGCTGATGAATGTGCTATCCAGTTGACTGGTATTTTTCGATGCAAAGAATTCGCCCCGACCATTGCCGCCGCCATACAAGCCGACCGTTCCGCCATACAAGGGAGAAGTATTGGTAACTGTAAAAGACTCACCCCTGCCATTGCCCCCGCCATATTGTGCCTTTGCACCCAAGGGTATAGCAAACAGGAACAACCTGACATACAGCATTGCTTTTTTCATGCGTAAAAAATCTTTTACCTAATGAGCTGGGCGGGCTTAGTGCTGCCTGCCAGCAACAAGGCTTGTAAATAAGATAATTATTACTGTAACTATGGTGCAGTACGTACACCACGGCCACCCCAGTATGGGCTTCGAACTGTGTTGGAAGCAGCTGGAAGTGTACCTATAGCAAACCTGCGGTTAGATACACTTAAGCTATCTACACTGTTGGGCGTATTGAACCCGCCACCCCGTAGTCCAACGCCTAATGCAGTAGTTGGGGCTGGCCAATCAGTATTGGAAGCATTACCCGCAGCATCCAAGGTTCCATTTCCATGGCTGCCTGCAAATGCCCGGCCCTGTGCACTGCCCACGGTTACAGCACGTTCATACACATTGCCACTCATTTCCATAATGCCATAGTAAGTAGCACCAACGGTTGAGCGGCCTACATTGGCCTCGCCTACCGCAGAAGCGGCAAATATGCCTACCCGCAATGGCCCAGGTGTTGGGCTGCTGGAAGAGGCTACCGTTTGAAAGCAACTGACATTGCCCACACCGGAATAGGTATTTAATTCTGATGAAACAAGCTCATTGTTAGCATCCCGGTTGCCAATGGTATAGTAGTGGTTAGAACTTACTGGCGTACCCCAGGCATTTTCATTAGCTACAGGTGTTAAGGTACCCCGGCAGGCTTTTTCATACTCCAGTTCGCTAATAGGGCGCAGGCCTGCCCAATCCAGGTAGGCTGACAGATCGGACCAGCTTAAAAAATTGCAGGCTAAATACGGGGCACGGGATATAAAAGTTGAATTTCCGATAACGGTATCGATAGCATACCGGTTTCTGCCAATGCTGCCATTATAATCATAGTGGGCATGAGATTGTGAGTAGGTAAGGCTATTTAAAAACTCAGCATAGCCCAGTTGGCTCAGTTCATATTTCATACAATAAAAAGCTGCATACCCTTTAGGATAAGCCGCAGGGATAGGACCTGCCTGATCGCCGCCGCCAACGCTGTAATACAAGTTGGTTGCTGAAGCACCTACGGTAATGGCACCCTCACTCAACACCTGAAAAGGGTTGGTTTCGGTGGGGTAAGTATAAAAAGACCCATACTCAAATGCAGCGCTGCTACCAGCACCACTACCTATGTAAAAACTGCTGGCAGGTACATACACTTGCTCAATCGCATACACTTGCACATCTACCAAATCATTATCCTGTACGCCATTGGCGCCGTAGTTCCATTGTAGTTGCACATTGGTAAGGGATAAGGTGCCGCTACCGTTGGCACTGCGATAAATAAAAGATCCCATACCCGGATTGGTAGTAGCATTGAAACCAGTGCCCGGTGTAAGCAAACCCACACTAATAGTGCTGCCCGTTGGGGCTACATGGCCCGCCGCATTCAGATAGGCATGTAGCCATGGGCCCGAACTATTTACCCGGTATTTTACAAACACCCAGGCAGCATCCCAGTTGCCGGGGCCGCTACTAGTGCGCCAGCTATTTTCCCAGCTAAGATCAAACTGCACCTGGGTAGTATGGCTGCTTGTATTTTGCCCTGTCAGCTTTACGTTGGCCGTAGAAATGTTGTTGGCAAAAATGCCGGAGCATAACAAAAAAACAAAGTTGATAATGAGTAAGAGCTTCATCTTCATACTGGTTGTATTAGAAATGTTGTTTAAAAATGTATAATAGCTTGTTTTTTATAGCAATTCAGGAAGAAAATTAAAAAAGAAAAATAGGGGAAATCTTGTTCATTAATGCCCGTAAATCCCTGAAAGGAAACAGGTTAAAGTGACGACATCAGCAAGCTACGGTGAGGTGCCAATGAGTAAACACTGATTAAGAATTAGTAACCGTAAAATATTTTTGAATTCCCGAAAGCAAAATATAAGCACAACTGATAACGGGCAAGCCTGCTCAAATTGACTGATATTGCGATGAAACACCTCAAAAACCACTGTGCAGCAAACTGACCGTTATTTCATTATCAATAAGCCATACAATATGGTTTCGCAATTCATTAGTTCGCATAAGGTAGAGCTACTGGGCGATCTTTCTTTTCATTTTCCGGAAGGTACTCATGCCATTGGCCGACTGGATATCAACTCAGAAGGATTACTGATCCTGACCACGAATAAAAGAGTAACGAGGTTGCTGTTTCAGGGTGAGCTGCCGCACAAAAGAAGATACCTTGTACAGGTAAAAAATATTTTGAACAACGACAGTTTAGAGCGGCTGCAGTCAGGCGTTTCCATTCGCATCAATACAACGGAGTATTACACAACACCTCCCTGCGAAGTATCTATAGTTGACGATCCTCAGAAAGTATATCCCTTTGCCGTACACAAAACTGAATTTGGAGAAAACACCTGGCTACTCATTACCCTGATGGAAGGGAAATACAGACAGGTAAGAAAAATGATGATGGCTATAAATCATCGATGCAAAAGATTGATACGGGTTTCTATAGAAGAACTGGCCCTGGGAAACCTTGAACCCGGCCATGTGCAGGAAATTGCCGAAGCCGATTTCTTCGAGAAACTCAATATTAAATACAAAAAGTAAGAACTAAAGAAGCTATTCGCAAACGAAATGCAAAAGCAATATCTTTTTAGCATACAAGAACATCCTTTTGCACTGGTACATTAGGACAACTACTGGGGCTACGTAACTTAATGAACCATCACATTTATCGCTCCATCGGTTGCTATTTCCCTATCCATTAGTTTTTTGTTGAACAACAATAAAAAGGCTGCCAGGCTTGCAGATACTGCCATGATGAGGGCTGTTGCTACACTTCCTTTAAAATGCAGCATGCTTACGCAAGCCGATATGAAGCCACCCAAGCCTATCTGTATAAAGCCAAGTAAGGCAGAGGCGGTGCCCGCATTTCGTTTGAAAGGTGACAAAGCAATGGCAGCAGCATTAGGGTAAGTCAATCCACAGCAAGCTAATATCAAAAACAAAAAAACCAGCGTTGGCACAAAGCCACTCCGATTCGTAAGAGAAGCAATTAAAAAGGCAATGCTTACACATGACTGGAAGACTAACACCGTTCTTAGTATTTGTTTGCTACTAAACTTTTTTGTCAATAAATGATTGAACTGACTGCAACTAATAAAACCAACGGAAAGACCTGCAAATATAAAACTGTAAGTACGTGGGCTTACGCCAAAATCTTCCATAAAAATGGCTGGTGAACCTGCTACATACACAAATAAACCAGAGAAAGAAAGTGACCCTGCCAGCGTAAATATATAAAATACCGGCTCAAACAATACCCGCTTAAACCCATCAATAATGGGCCTCGGTTTTAGAGATATGGATGGATCCGGCTGTTGCCCTTCGGGTAAAAAGAAAAACGCACAGGCAATCATCAGCACCGCAAA
>CAXTDG010000403.1:0-4981 GCA_964242675.1 uncultured Chitinophagaceae bacterium | reverse complement strand
ACGCAACATGGTGCTGGTGTGTGGGCACCTTCTATTCGCTATCATGGGGGCGAGTTTTTCATTTACTACCCCGATCCTGACTATGGTATTTACGTAGTGAAAGCAAAAAATCCTGCCGGTCCGTGGAGCCTGCCCCAACTGGTAGAAGGGGGCCGTGGATTAATTGATCCTTGCCCGCTGTGGGACGATGAGGGGCAGGTATACCTTGTTCATGCCTACGCTGGTAGCCGGGCCGGAATTAAAAGCATTGCGGTTGTAAAAAAGCTGAGCTCTGATGGAATGAAGGTGATTGATGAAGGCAAGCTGGTGTACGATGGTCACGAAAGCGACCCGACATTTGAAGGGCCTAAGTTTTATAAGCGAAACGGTTGGTACTACATTTTTGCCCCGGCTGGTGGCGTACCCACTGGCTGGCAACTGGCTCTGCGTAGCCGCAATGTATATGGCCCTTACGAACGGAAAGTGGTTATGGACCAGGGTAGTTCACCTATCAATGGGCCGCATCAAGGCGCCTGGGTAACTACCCAAACTGGCGAAGACTGGTTTCTACATTTTCAGGATAAAGAAGCGTACGGACGGGTAACGCATTTAGAGCCTATGAAGTGGGTAGCTGACTGGCCGGTTATTGGGGTAGATAAAGATGGCGACGGAAAAGGTGAGCCAGTGCTAACATATAAGAAACCGAATGTTGGTAAAGCCTATCCAATTATTACCCCAATTGAAAGCGATGAATTCAACAGCCTAGAATTGGGCAGCCAATGGCAATGGATGGGTAACCCCAAAACTACCTGGGCTTTTAATAATGTGGCAAAAGGAACGCTGCGTTTGTACTCCGATAGAATTGATAGTGTTGCCAACTTGTGGGGTGCACCAAATGTGCTGTTGCAAAAGTTTCCGGCAGACGAATTTATGGTGACGACCAAACTGAGTTTTGTACCAAACAGAAGCCGCATAGAAAATGAAAAAGCGGGCCTCACCATCATAGGTTTTAGCTATGCCAACATTGCTTTGAAAAGTAAAAAAGATGGAATCAGCCTTGTGTACACCCTATGTAAGGATGCAGACAAAGGCAAGCCAGAAAATGAGAAAACAATTATGCAAGCAACCGACTCAACTGTGTACCTACGAGTGAAGGTGACAAGAGGCAAGTGTCGGTTTAGCTATAGCTGGGATGGAAATAATTTCACTGATTCAGGCGACGAATTTACTGCCGAAGTAGGCCGCTGGAAAGGTGCCAAAGTAGGTATCTTCTGCACCCGGCAATCGCAGATAAATGATAGTGGCTTTGCTGATTTTGACTGGTTTCGGGTAGAGCCGGTGAAGTAACTAAACACAATTTTCGTCATGGCTAGGGTTCCCCGATTTATCGGGGCAGGCTCTGCCCGAAACCACCTCAAGAGTAGGAATCTCCCTAAGTATGAGGTTGCTTCATCAGGCAACGGCTCCGTCGTTGCCTGATGAAGCAATGACGGAAAATCAGGCGCAATTACTTCCGCCATTTCCAATTAACGCCTGCAAAATAATTTCTTCCAGTTGCGGCATTGTAGTAGCGACCCACAGCAGCATTGATATCATTTCCCAGGCTGTATTTTTCATTGAATAAATTATCAGCACCGGTAAATATTTCCAGTTCATGGTGGGCTAATAGTTTTTTCCAGCCAATGCGAATAGCTAATAAACGGTAAGCCGGAGCAACATCTGTATTGGCATCGTTTAGGTAAATTTTGTCTGAATAAGTATAAGTGCTGTTCAGGTAGAAATGATTGAGCAGCGTTGCATCCAGCATCAGGGATGCATAATTTTTAGCGTTGCCAGGCAAGCGATTGCCGTTGTAATCCGCTTCTACCACTTTATAGTTCCGGTAGGTAAAATCCTGCAAGGCATACGAGCCATTTAAAGAAAGCTGGTTGAAAAAGCCGGGCCGCTGCCGGATGATTTGGTACCGAACCAATGCCTCTATCCCTTGCTGATTCGTGCCCCCCGTATTTACAAAATAATCATTGCCGCTGGCATCCCGCCGTTGTGAAATGGCTTGTTGCAATCGGAAGCGGTACAGGTTTACATCATAGTAAATTTTGCCCCAGTTCCCTCGTGTGCCTACTTCATAATTCCAGCCCTTTTCTGCGTTTAGGGTAGTATTAATACTGCCGTTACCCGGTATCAGTTCGGAAGTAGTGGGTGGCGAAAAACCTTGTGATACCAGTCCATACACCGAAATATTTTTCCAGCTTTTTAGCATAGCCAGCCGGGGCGAAACCACATCGCCGAAGCTGCGATTCTGTGGTGTAATGGGATAACGATTGAGCCGGGTAATACCAATAAACGTTTTATTGAAATTAGCCCCAGCGGTAAACGTCCAGCCACCAACAGTTGCCAGATCAGCCTGGGCAAAAAGGTTGTATTGCCAATTGTTTACCTCGTCATTGGTTTGCAAAGTATCATGGTTGCCACCTCGGTTGAGGTATGTACTTACAGAAAAAATGCCCTTCTGCCCTTCGGCTCCGTATACCAAATTCAGCGTTTGTTTTCCTAAAATAAACTGATTAGTAAAAACCGTTCGGGCACCGGCATGTGGCTCGGTTCGTTTTTCGTACACCCGTATGCCGGGGTTGTTGAACCAAGTGAAAGCGCCATACACCGACGTAGTATTTTTCCAATTAGGGGTTAATTGATACTCATTGGCAATGCCGGTATAAAATGTTTTCTGGTAACTGGCTGCCTGTGCTGCCTGTGCCGATGGTTGCGTACCGCCTCGTGGCCGGGCCGCTTTCGGATTCGCATTGTATTGAGCCAGGGTCAGGCCGCCTGGTGTTTGATAGTATAGATCGCCATACATGGCCAGCACCGATAATTTCTGTTTATCCGAAATGCGAAGGCGGCTTTCGTAAGTTGCTACATCCCGCCGCATGGCCGATTGATCCCGATAACCATCGGACGACTGATGCTGAAATGAAAACACATTCTGGTGGTCGGCATTTCCCAAAGAAGCTTTTGCGTATACCTGCTGCAGGTTGTAGCTGCCAGTAGTATAAATGGCTTCCGCTCCGGGTTGCCAGCGGATAGGTTCAGTTTGCAGCAGCAAAGCACCACCAGTACCAGCGCCGTACATGCTGGCGGCTGGCCCTTTCAATATTTCGGCAGACGCCACATTGTAAAAACCCAGTTGATTGAGATAGGTGCCGCCACCAGGGTCGGTAAAAATCATGTCGTTTACGTACACCTTCACATTGCGTACGCCAAAGGGGGCCCGCAGGCTACTACCTCTTATGTTAAGCCGGTAACTGCCGGGGCTGCGTTCCTCCATCTTTACACCGGGCTGCGTGTTGAAGGCAGGTAGGAGAGACATGTTACCAAAGCGTTCCAGTTGTGTAGAATTTAGCAATGCCACGGCAGCCGGAGTTTGTAATAAAGCCCGGCTCTGGCCGAAAGCACTTACAATTACAGCCTGCAAAGTGTCGGTGCTTCCGGGCTGTAGAGGCGTAAACCGGTTTGATGTTTGGGTAGTATCCTCTCTGGAATAAGTGGACTGAAACGGAAGAACTGTATCAGCTACGGGCTTTCGCAAAGTATCCTGCGCTGTTCCCAAAGTTGGCAGCCACAAACAAAACCCTATTTTTAGAGCAGTAAAGAATTTCATTTTAGTATTAAATCAAATTAAATAGCAGCAAGCAAACTATTCTGTAAGCGGCTTTCCTGCCGACTGTCAACTGCTCTCTGCCCTCTTATTTTATGAGTATTACCAAACAACGGCTTGGGTTGTTCAGCCTTACCATGATTGTGATTAGCCTGGTAATCGGGATGGGCATCTTCAAAACCCCGGCCAGCATTGCTGCCAGGGCTGGTACGCCCACCATCTTTTATGCTGCCTGGATTGTGGGTGGCATTATTGCTTTATTTGGTGCATTGGTTTTCGCCGAAATTGGTACCCGGCTGCCGGTAGTGGGTGCTTATTACAAAGTGTTTTCTTACTGCTATCATCCGTCAGTTGGCTTTACCATCAATATTCTCATCCTTATTAGTAATGCGGCATCGCTGGCCGTGGTGGCACTTATTGGAGCCGATTATGTCAGCGATTTACTATTCGGCCAACCCAGCGGTACGTTTTTCAACGTCAGCATTTCCATCATTGCGGTTGGGCTTTTTTACCTGGTGAATTTGCTGGGTTTGCGTACAAGCAGCGGTGCCCAAAATGTGCTGATGATTATTAAGATCGGGCTGATCCTACTGCTCATTTCTGCCCTATTTACTGGTAAAACGGTGGAGCCGCATGGCTATAATGCAGGTGCTACGTTGCTGAGTTATAATGGTAAAAACGGATTGGCGCTACTGATTGCCAGCATGGTGGCGGTGTCGTTTACCTACGGTGGTTACCAGCAAACCATCAATTTTGGGGGAGAAGTAAAAACGAGTAGCACCTTGCCAAAAGCTATTGTGATGGGCATTTTCGTGGTGCTGGTGTTGTATTTATCTATCAGCTATGCGTATGTGCAGTTAATTGGTTTCGATAAAATGAAAAACGCTACCGCCATCGGAGCCCTGCTTTGCGAAGCCTGGTTTGGAAAAATTGGCGGTAAAGTGTTCGATTTTGCGATGTTTATTTCGGTGTTGGGTTATGTAAATGTGCTACTGATGAGCAACCCCCGGGTCATGTTTGCTATGAGTACCGACAAAATTTTCCCAAAAGCTTTTTCGTATCAGCATCCTCGTACGCAGGTGCTTATCCCCAGCCTGTCGGTGTTTGCAGCCATTACTATTATCATCACTTTTTTTGGTAAAGGCGTAGATAACATCCTGGATTTTTCCATCTTCCTCGACTGTCTTGGTTTTATTACTGCTGCCACCGGGTTATTCATTTTGCGGAAGCGTAAAATTGGGGAGGCTAACGTGACAGGTTCTATCCGAAAGATTATTCCGGTAGTAGCGGTGCTGTTCATTCTGGCGTATTGTGTGGTTTGCTATTCGGTAATTGTAAATAATATAC
>CAXTDG010000402.1:0-4987 GCA_964242675.1 uncultured Chitinophagaceae bacterium | reverse complement strand
GAATCTGAGAATGAAGTTCACCTGTTCACACGTTCGCAAGTTCACTTGTTCTGCTTTTTGAATATTCGTTTTTCGTTTTTAATTTAAAATTCTGAACGGGTAAACTAGTAAACAAGTGAACCTATAAACAACAGTTACCGTCGGCTGAGAACAGGAGAATCAGGAAAAACCCGAACCAGCTTTACAAAACGGCCCTTGTAATAGCTATTGAGTGGCGTAATGGTAACGCCATGTGCCGGACCAGAAGATGAATGAATAAAGGATACTTGCCCTTTGGCTACATTTTCAATAATACCCATGTGGCCAATGGTATGAGCGGTGCTGCTATCGGTACCCGTAAATAAAATTAAATCTCCCGGCTGAGCAGCAGCAAGCGGAACCTCATGATTGATGTGAGAAAAGTAAAAAGTGGTTCTCGGCACCTCAATATGGTAATGTTTGAAAACATAGTTTACAAAACCAGAACAATCGAGGCCTGTAGTGGGATCGGCAGAACCCCATACATACGGTGTACCCATAAGTGTACGGGCAAAGGATAAAATTTGTGTTGGGCTAATAGCACCGGTAAATACCTGGTTGGTTTCCGGAAAAGCTTTCGGACGGGGCGCTGATTTTGGAGCAAGCAGATCAACACCTTTAAGAACTGATGTACTTAACATCTGTAAATGGAGTGGATGCTTGTATACTTCGTTGCAGGCTGTTAATAGAATAACGGATAGGGCAACGATGAAAGGGGATTTACTTTTTAGTTGCATAGAGTTTCCAAAACAGCCCACTGAAAGAAGGGTTCGGCCCTTAAGAGAAGTTTAACAGGAATGTCCGGAAGTCAGAAAGACCGGAAGTTGGGAAGATAAATACAGGTTTAACAGTTATACATAAGAACTTTAAACCTTAGACCTTAAACTTTAAACTGCATTCTCAACCTTCCGGCGTAAAGTGCAATTGCTGTTGGCAGTAGGTATTAAATTCTTCCTGCAGGCTTTTGGTTACCGGTGTTTCCAGCGGCTTTTGTACCAGCTTATTATTGCGAAGGTCCAGCGTAAAAAGATTGTTTTGGATCATTACGTTGTCAATATCTATCCACTGGTACACCTTGCGGGGGAAGGTGCTACGAACAATCTTCTCTTTGGTGAAACCTATTTCATCCGGAAATTTCACCTGCCATTCTAAAAGTGCCAGTACAGCATATACCAGCGTTAGCCACGACCATCCACTAAAAATAATGAGCCACCCTATAGCCGACATAAGCAGCGGCAGCCGGTAATACACAACATTACGTTTCGCCTTGCTCAGGTTTAATGCCCACAGCACAACAACCATAACAGGCAGCAAGCTCCACAACGGCCATTTACCCTGCCAATGAAACTGTGTAGCGGCCCAAACAAATGTTGTTATAAATAATAGAAGAAGTATTTGACTGATGAGGTCAATAGCATGATAATTAGGCCGCCGCAATGTGATAACAAAATCGTACTCCATATATTAATCCACCTGGTTGAATAGAGCCCGTAATTCTACAGCATCCATGGGTTTCAATTTACCGGCCAGTATCAGGCGGGCCTGGCGGCGGTGAAGGGCACCTTCAAACAGGCGGCGGTCTTCATCGGTTTCGGCTATTAATGGTGGTACGGGCTGCGGTTTGCCATCGGCCCCCAGCGATACAAATGTGAAGTAGGCTTCGTTGCTTTCATATTTAAATTCCCGCAACGTCTCCTCGCCCCACACCTTCACAAAAATTTCCATGCTGGAAGTAAAGGCACGGGTAAGCCGGGCTTCCATGCGTACGTAGTGGCCCAGTTTGATCGGGTTTTTAAAAGAAATGTTATCTACCGAAGCCGTTACTACCGGTGCATTACAATGCTTAGTGGCGCAGTAGGCGGTGGCAATATCCATCCAATACATAAGGCGGCCGCCCATCAGGTTTCCAAAAGTGTTGGTATCATTGGGCAGCACCAGTTCGTTCATTACATTCTGGCTGTCGGCTACTCGTTTTGCGTTCATGCCGCAAAGAAAAGGAAAGCTGTTTTTGCGGGTCGTTAAAAAGCTATATCTACAGTTCAGTCTTTTGGTATGTATCCCTGATAGAAAGGAACATTCGTAACACCATACTTTATACCATTATCCTGAAAGAACTTGTATAGCATATCCATTTTCTGATCACACATCTCGCCCAACAAAATTTTATTTGTGCTTTTTTCAACTTGTCTGCACTCAAAACAGATTTCTATAAAAGCAATAACTTTTTGTTCTGTATTTAGAAATAGAATAGCGTTTCTTGGATTGTAGCAATTAGCAAGATAGCCTAGATGGGTTGGACCCTTATAACCATAATTGTAAAGAATATTGGTTAATCTGTCAATTGATAAAAGTGAAAGCGTTCTTACTTCAGTCAATTTTGAATAACAAATAGTATCATTTTGCCTAGGCAAACTATCACTTACTCTTATCACTTCTAAATCCAGCGTATCGATATTGTCTTTAAAAGAAACCAACTGTACTTGTGCTGACTTGGAAAAGGGATAATTTTTGAGGCGGGCACTAAAACTTAGATTGCTTTTCTTCATGCAACCATGGTTCTTTTCTTCCATTGCTAGTTCTCTTTCTGAAAGAGGTTCGGGAGGTTTTTCACTTTTTTGCCCTTTTACATTTTCAAAAGCTACAGATAATAGAACAAGTAGAGTTAACTTTTGTAGGTGTAAAAACAGCATAAGTTTAATTAAAGAGTTTCTAATACGCCAGATCCTCATACGCTCCCTGCAACTCATTATAAGCATGGTTATCCCCGGCAGCTTTAGCAGCAGCCATTCCTTTTTCGTATACATCTATCGCTTCTTCGTTTCTGCTATTCCGCTCCAGCAATTTGCCCAGGTGGTAGTAGCTGCCCACATAGCCGGGGTCTTTTTGTAAAATATTATTAAATAGCTTTTCAGCCTCCTCGTCAGCCTCCTCTTTCACAAATTCCAGCGCCAGTGCATGCTGCAAAAAACTGTCGTTGGGCTGCTTCTGTAAAAACTCCTTTAGCTTACCTATCCGGTCTATTGACATAAAATTATTTTAGAGTATTGCCTTCGGCAAATACGGAACGGCTACTTTTGTAAATTAGTTGCATAAGCAACTAATTTCACTTTTCAACATAACCATTTTGCGTATGAAAATATTGGTTTGTATTAGTAAAACGCCGGACACAACGGCAAAAATAGCCTTCACCGACAACAACACGAAGTTTGCCGATGCTGGCGTACAGTATATCGTTAATCCGTATGATGAGTGGTACGCCCTGGTACGTGCATTAGAACTGAAAGAAAGCGGAAAAGCTACCTCCGTAACGCTGGTACATGTAGGTGAGGCCTCCTCAGATGCCATTATCCGTAAGGCATTAGCCATCGGTGGCGATGACGCCATCCGTATTAATAGTACCGAAAGCGATTCGTTCTTTATTGCTTCGCAAATTGCAGCCATTGCAAAAGACGGAAGCTATGACCTGGTGCTGACGGGTAAGGAAACGATTGATTATAACAGTAGCAGCCTCGGCGGTATGCTGGCCGAACTACTGGGTGCCCCATACATTGGCTTGGCTAGTAAGCTGGATGTAGCAGGAACCACCGCCACCGTAAAAAGAGAAATAGAAGGTGGCGAAGAAACTGACGAAGTAAGCCTGCCGGTAGTGGTAAGTTGCCAGAAAGGAATGGCCGAACAACGCATCCCCAATATGAAAGGCATTATGGGTGCCCGTACCAAACCACTGACTGTAAAGGAACCAATACCTACTGACGTATTCACCAGTATTGTAAGTTTTGAATTACCCCCACCAAAAGCAGGTGTCAAGCTTTTTGCCGCCGATCAGCCAGATGAACTGGTAAAGGCGTTGGCGGCGAAAGGAATTATTTAAGCGACAAGCACACCCTGTATTACATGCTGAAAGCATCTTACCCACACCATCAATTATTTGTCATTCAAAGTTTGAGTCAGACTCCTTCAGAGTAAATTTTAAGGGTATGATTCACATAGATTCAAAATTATGATCTTAATTTTTGCCGATCAGGCCGATGGCCAGATCAAAAAATCAACATACGAGGCGCTGGCGTATGGAGCAGCACTAGCCGAACAGAGCGGCACTACCGCAGAAGCCGTTGCCATCGGTACCATCTCCGACGAGGAACTGGCTAATGCTGGCGCTTATGGTGTAAAAAAAGTTCACCATATTATGGCTACCGACGATACTGGTGCTGATGCACAAGCGTACGCAAAAGCCATTGCCGAACTGGCTACATTGCTTAGCGCTGATGTCGTTATTTTCTCCAACCATACTACCGGTAAGGCTGTTGCTCCCCGGTTGAGTGTACGCCTCAAAGCCGGGCTGGTAGCCGGGGCCATAGCATTGCCCAAGTCGGGCGAAGGTTTTGTGGTGAAGAAATCGGTTTTTAGTGGTAAAGCCTATGAATATGTAAGCATTGGTACGCCAGTGAAAATAATTAACCTCAACCAGAATTCTTACAAAGCAACACCTACTGATGCTAAGGCCGAGGTGGTAAAAAGCAGCGTACAACTGGATGCTTCAAAAATTAAAGTCGTTTCTACCGAAAAGGTAACTGGCGAAGTGCCACTAAGCGAAGCGGAAAAAGTAGTAAGTGGAGGCCGTGGATTGAAAGGCCCTGAAAACTGGAACCTGGTAACCGATCTGGCGGAAGTGCTGGGCGCTGCTACAGCCTGTAGCCGGCCGGTAGCTGATAGCCATTGGCGGCCTCACCACGAGCATGTTGGCCAAACGGGTGGTTCTATAGCACCAAATCTATATTTTGCCTTAGGCATTAGCGGAGCTATACAGCACCTGGCTGGGGTAAATCGTAGTAAGACTATTGTGGTAATAAACAAAGACCCCGAAGCTCCTTTTTTCAAAGCAGCAGACTATGGCATTGTGGGTGATGTTTTCGATGTGGCGCCTAAACTAACCACAGCAATAAAAGTGTTGAAAGGTTTTGAATAACTT
>CAXTDG010000401.1:0-4994 GCA_964242675.1 uncultured Chitinophagaceae bacterium | reverse complement strand
CCCTTTCTTTTTCGACGGGTAATGATGGCTATCGAGGCATCCTCCATAATAATCGTATTGCTTTCAATTTGTTTTACAAAATGCTTATTTACCAGATGGCTGCGATGCGTTCTTACAAAGCCGTACGGGTTTAGCATTTCTTCGTACACTTTCAGCACTTTAGATACCACGAAAGGCCTGCGATTGTCTTTGAAATAAACGATAGTATAATTATCAGCAGCTTCCATACGAATGATGTTGCCAGAGGAAAAAAAGTGTTCCCCTTTGCTATCGGTTAGGATAAGCTGACAGGCAGAAAATGGAGCACACATACTATAAGATTTTGATGATTATTAATTTTTGCTTTAGGCCCTCTGCCCACCGGGTTGCAGTGTGGCAGAGGGAAAAGCACAACGAACGAGGGGTTAATTGACTTTGAGATTACCTTGAATGATGAAGCGACGGTTTTGCTTCACGGTTACTTTAGCACCGGGGCGTATGGTTTGCGGTACATTTAGTACGGCAGTGCCGCTTGGGTTGACGATGATTTCTTTCGGTGCTATCAGTTGGCTTAATGGCATTTTACCGTTGAGCCAGTTATTCTTAATATTCCATGCTCCATCACCGGTGAAGGTGTAAATGGTGATGCCATCTTCGCTGGTAATGGCACCCGTAGCAGAGGTGGTTGCACCAAGTAAATAGTCTCCACCTTCTGTAAGGCTGATGATAACTGTTTTATTTGGGCTATAAGATGTATCGCCACCAATTGGTTTTATTTTCAATACGGCCTGGTTAGCGCCGTTGGCAATCCTGATACTACCGGCTGAGCCGTTGAAACTTTCATACGAAGCGGTGGAACCAGAATAGACAACTGTATAGTCAATGCCATAACGGGCCGTGCCGCCTATGCTGTAATTGACACGGGTTTCATTTGCTGCACTGGCTGGTAGCGTAAAGAAAACATTGATGCTACTATCACCATTTTTGTAAACGGTTGGGTTGGTAAGCGAAACAGTTAATGCCTGGTTGCCCGTGCCTGCTACTGTGGTGCCTATAATAAAGCGGGTAGTATCGGCCTTCGTTCTTACGTTGCCATACACATCTCTTATACCTGAGATGATTACCCGGATACTATCGCCAACGAAAGCGGTAATGCTGCTGGCAGGTGTTACAATAATCTTATTACCGGAAACACTGGCGGTGGCTGGTAACAGCTGGTTATTGCTCAGGCGGCGAACAGTTACCTGTACACTGTCTGTATTTAGTGCTTCGTTGTAGCCAAAGCCAATCACATCTCCATTGACATAGTTATCATCTGTCGGGTCGGCGGTGCCGGACAGTTGTGGCGCTATACGGTCTATAAAGCCAGTGCTACGCAATGAGTAAGTGGTACCATCGTTGCAATCAAGCCGCAACCGAACGTTTACAGTTCCTTCCGGCAAAGTAGAGGCATCCAGATTGAAGCCACTGGCCAGTTGGGCATTGCTTAAAAAAGGACCGTCTGCCCAGTTAGTGCCTAGTCCGGTAGCGTACTGCACATTTACGCTGCTGAGTGTTGCTAAATCGTAGCCTGAAGGTTGAATGAAAATCTGGTTATTGCCAAAGGAATTAAGCAGCCAGCCATTCTCTGGTTGGGTAATTGCAATGTTGCTGCAAGGCGATACATAGTAAGCTGATACCTGCAACGAGGTGGCTTCTCTGCTATCAATAGCAACACAATTATCCAGCACCCGGAAGCGTTCACCTTCATAAGCGTATACACTTGAGCCAGGCAGGCGTTTAATTGAAACAACTACGGTAGCAGAATCACCATATGCCAGTGGGCTAAGGGTAACCGGGATGCCAGTATAATCGGTACCGGCAATGCGTACGCTTTCGTTAGCTATATTGCTTCCCTGGTCGTATGCTAGCCTATAGGTACGGGTTTCGTGGCTCTGGCTGGTATTTACAATTTTCAGGGTAAAGTTTGCATAATCAGTGCCGGGTACATTTCGCACAACCGGGTTTACTGCTACAAAATATACTTCATCCCTAGGCTGTGCACCGGGCTCTGCAGGGCAGCTTGCTCTGCCGGCTGCCAATTCAAACACAGGTGTATTATACACCGGGTCTTTCTTCACGTTTACTGAGAAGTTATCACCCTGATCATCATCTTCCAGCGTGTAAGAAATGGTGGTTTCCTGGGTGGTGGTGTTCGACTCGCTATTGCCGCTTTCCATCTTAAAGTTTACATCTACCCCACCACTAAGGCCACTACCGGCTATTTCAAAACCCAATTCGGCGGCTATTCCACTATTAACTTCTGCTTTAAATTCAATGGTACTGGTTTTAGTAGCAGTGGTGGTAATGGTGTTGGTATAAGCACCCGACCCACCATCGAAAGATTTGTTTACAACGAAGGCTGCCCGGCGTTTATTTTCATTATTATTATCTACTACCTGCTGCCACACTTTTATTTGATCCAGGTACCTGGAGGCCCGTGCAGGATCGGATGTAGCCAGATCCCGGAGGCTAGGTATCAGCGTATTCAGGATATGGTCTTCGCTATACATGTATTCCGTAGCAAAACCATCATTTGCAACAATGAGCTTTCTTTCGCTGGTAATTGTACAGTTATTATAGCCAATTACAGTAGATGCAGCGTATTTAAGATTAAGTGCAGCACCAATATATACATCGCCGGTAGTACCTATCACGCTGGAGTTGTTGGCAGTAGAAAAAGTATTGGTGGCGGTAGTAGTAAGGATTGCTTCGTCCGAAGATGTGCTGGCGGAGGCCACACCTATTTTTCCCTTTACCGTACCCCATACACTGTTTTCGGTAGATACGATAAAACCTATCTGGAATTTTGCACCGATTTTAGCTTGTATCCAACCCTCGGTTGATTGGCTGGACGCTGTGTACAGTCGTAGTGCATTGGTGATGGAATTGCTCTGCTGCCAGGTGCTGCTGCTGCCATCACCGGGAGGGTCGTGCAGTACTACGAGTGGTATTTCGGGAGATACCGTAGTAAAGGTGGCCACATCTGCTTTTACACCTGTTACCAATACCCTACGGTTGAATGTAGTACCAGCACGGCCATACTTGTCTGTAAAAGTTGCGAATATATCTTTAAGATGATCTCCGGTAATGTTAGGTGTACCACCTACCAACCTTACTAAACTACCAGTGCTGGACACTGGAACAGAAGGCAAAGCAAGCGAAACACTACCGTCCTGGTTCACATTCGTTTGAATATTTATGGTACCCGTATCTGTTATCGGGCAATTCAAACTGGCAGGGCCCTGGTACACTGTCAGCTTAAAGCTATCAGCAGCGGCCTGTTTTATCAGTGCATACTGATTATTGCACAACAGATTCAACCTATCAGTAACGGCAATAAAAGGAGGCCGTACATATACCAGGTTCAGTACATCATTACTGTTAGTAATATCAGCAATTAACGAATCCTGGGGAAACCTGTTGCTAGCGAAGAAATTGAACAAGTCTGTTTGAGAAATGTAACCGGGATTGCTACTGGCAACCGACGACGTAAAAGTTACCACTCTAACCTTATACTTACGGGCAGGCAGGGTAATGCTATAAGCACCTGTACCGGCGGCGGTAGTTACCCGTTTGCGGAAGCAGGATGAACGTACTGTGTTGTTAGGACCATTTGGCAATACATCAGCAAACTCCAATACGGCTACACCAATGTAACCATTACAGCCATCCGTTATTTTACCCGTAATAGTGCGGGTAGTTACATCGGCGAAATCAATACCGGAAAGGTTGTTAGTAGGCGTTACTGTATCTCTTGCAGGGCTAAAAGTATGCCCGGTAAAACGGGGTTCGATCACAAGAGGGCTGGGGTCGGTTACAGTAAGCGCATACCGGCCGTAACTCGGACTAATATAGCCGGTAGTAGTAGCGTAAGTAGGGGCGGTATTGAGAGGACCTTTATGAATCAAAATACTATCTATAGGGCAGGTTTGTGTTTCTGTGGCACCAGTAGTTGCATTGGTGCAGGTAGTACATTGCTGGTAAGTAGTGCCTACAATACTAATCACGGTATTATCTATAAAATCAACACCGGAGCGGGAAGAAGTATTGGGGGTAAGCGTTCTGTCGAGGTAAGGAAAATTGAAGTTGTGCCCAGCTTTTGAAGGTGTTATTCTAACATTGGCACTAGCACCAGAGCCAGTTCCGTAGTATATATTGTTGATCGTGTAGGTACCATCAGGCCCGGTAACCACAGATGGGTAGTTGTAACTGGCCGGGGCACTGCCAGCTACGGCTGTAAGCCGGGTAGCAGTGATGGTAATGCCTTGCACCGGTGCTCCACTGGCACTCGTTACTGTCCCTTCAATTACACCATCGGGTTGTACAACTGTTATTTGCACCGGACTAGTATAGTAAGGTGTATTGCAATAAGTACTAGACGTAGCTATCCGACGGTAAGTGGTGGTTTGGCTAATGTTAGGGATGCTATACGTAGCTGAATTGGTAGAGCCGGTGGCAGTTACCCAGTTGGTATTGCCAATAGTTTGCATTTGCCAGCTATAAGTACTTCCGGTTACAGCATTAGTTACGCTGGTTATATTATCTGTAGTTAGTTCTTTGGGGTATGGTACGGTATGGGCATTGCCAATAGAACCAGCAATGTTAGCTTCGGTGGTAGTATTCTGGCTTTCGTAAGCACCCATATCAATAATGGGTGCAGTGCCTGCGCCACCATCCGGTACCAGGCCTACATCAAATTTGCGGGGCTGACCAAGTATATCATTGGCAATGCTGGTCGCACCATTATTTCCTTTATCAATAGCGGTTACAGAACAGAAACTCAACTGTAGCCCATCATCTGCTGTAAACCAGTTTCCATCGGCCCCTTTGGGATTATCGATATTTTGAAACGGAACACCAATAGAAGGTGTATTATTAGCATTAGGAAAACTGCCTGCCTGTACGAAGCTACTGTAGTTAACCAGAGGTGTATAATACTGAGAATAATTTATATCATCCGCACTAATGAGGGT
>CAXTDG010000400.1:0-4994 GCA_964242675.1 uncultured Chitinophagaceae bacterium | reverse complement strand
CAAAGATTGCGTCCGCCTTCAGCTGGACTACCCCACGGGAATGGAATAAATATGCTTCGCAAAAATCAGTTTCAATTTACTTACAGGCTGGTTATAAATATTATATAGAAGCCCTGCATAAAGAAGGCGTTGGCGAAGACAACTTAGCGGTAGCCTGGCAATTGCCAACTGGTGCTATGGAAGCCCCAATCCCAGGTAGCCGACTTAGTCCTTTTATACCAGTGCAGGGTAATCAAACCATTAGTTTTTCACCGTTAAGCGATGTTGTTTTAGGAAGCTTACCTTTTAGCGTAAGCGCTACTGCTAGTTCAGGATTGCCAGTAAGTTTCAGAGTTCTTTCAGGACCGGCAATTGTTGTTGGTCGCATTGTAACGGTTATTGGTGTTGGTACAGTTGTAATTGAAGCTTCTCAAACGGGGAATGCAGTTTACAGCGCAGCGACACCGGTTACACAAAGTTTCAATGTAACGGCCACACCAGTTGTAACCAGTTGTAGCGGAACGGGAACCATTTTGCGGGAGCAATGGGATAATGTTGCTGGCAGTGACGTTGGTAGTGTGCCTGTACAAGCAACGCCTTCTTCCACCAGTCAGCTCACCATTTTTGAATCGCCTACCAACGTTGCCGATAACTATGGTGCAAGAGTAAGAGGTTACTTATGCCCACCACAAACTGGTAACTACACCTTTTGGATAGCTTCAGATGATGCGGCAGAACTATGGTTAAGTACGGATGAGAATCCAACTAACAAAGTAAAAATTGCCTATACACTTAACTGGACCAATTCCCGTGAATGGAACAAATACGCCTCACAGAAATCCGTTTCGATCTATTTGCAGGCTGGGTATAAATATTATGTAGAAGCGCTGCACAAAGAAATTATAGGGGGCGATAACCTGGCGGTGGCTTGGCAAATCCCCAACGGTACTGTAGAAGCGCCAATCCCAGGCAACAGGCTCAGTCCGTTTGTGGCTGTAAATTCAGGTTGTGATGGTAATGGAAGCATTTTGCGGGAACAATGGAGTAACGTTAGTGGCAATAACGTTAGCGACATTCCTGTACAGGCAACACCATCGTCTACCAGCCAACTCACCATTTTTGAATCACCTACCAATATTGCTGATAACTACGGCGCTAGAATCAGAGGTTATGTTTGCCCGCCACAAACTGGTAATTACACCTTCTGGATAGCTGCGGATGATGCAGCGGAACTATGGCTTAGCACTGACGACAACCCATCTAACAAAGTGAAAATCGCTTATACACTTAGCTGGACGAATTCAAGGGAATGGAATAAATACGCTTCGCAGAAATCAGTAAGTATTTACCTGCAAACAGGCCGTAAATACTACATAGAAGCATTGCATAAAGAAGGGGCTGGGGGCGACAACTTAGCAGTGGCTTGGCAACTGCCTAATGGTATCACAGAGGCTCCTATAGCAGGTAACAGGCTCAGTCCGTTTGTTGCAACTGCAACTTTTGCTGGCAACTTAGCTGATCAAGTTACAAGTGAGATGGTTAGTTTACAAGCACCATTGGCTGATACATTACCCAATGCTGCTAACAGTATTAAGATGAGTGTTCATCCCAACCCTGTAACTACAACCGCTATAGTTGATGTATCTCTAACGGAAGCAGGCAAAGTGCAGCTTGACTTGATAGATCAGCAGGGTAGGGTTGTAAAGCAGTTATCCAATGGCAGTATTATGGACAAAGTTGTTACAAGAAGATTTGTACTGGATGCTTCAGGATTAAAAAGCGGTATATACATCCTAAGACTAGTTACTCAGGCCGGGATAATTAGTAGAAAAATAGTAGTGGCAAAATAGCATAAGGCTAATCATTTATTGGAAAGGTGCTTCAGTAAAACACATGTTTACTGAAGCACCTTTTTATTAGGAATCAATTCAATATTTGTTGAGCGCAAAACCTGTAATTTCTAAATTCTGAACTTCAGTAATGGACAGTCTTACAGGTTAATTAAAATTATCTCTACTATCGCTATTGAGTAAAACAACTTTGGCCGCATTTGTGCTAAACGAGACTGATTGCGGCCTCAGAACTACACTTAGAACTGCTTTATCAACAATTTTCATTGCTTTACTTTAAATCCAATAGTTGGGGTTTGTGGTATCTTATTGTCTGTATTATAGCGCACTTAAAAATTGTGCTATAAACAGAGGATTTGTGCAAGAAAAAAGTGCTGGTCGAAATAATCAAAGTGCATTAAACTATTAATGGATTAAACTCAAAACTATCAATAATGAAAAGAATTATTCTCATTGCAATCTTCTCACAACTGGTTGTTACTGGTTTTTCGCAGAAGGATACATCAGGCGTAACGATAACTACTGCCACTGAAAACATCCTGAAACAGGATTCTCGTTTTATTTTAAATGTACATGGTGGTTATGCACTTGGCTTAGGATCTACTTTTAAGTTTTACCCCGACAATGTTAGCTCTATCAGTGTGATGCAGGTGGCTAACAATGCCCCTACTAAAACTACTGTTTATAGTTCGCCAACCAGGGGGCTGGGAGAGGGCTTTCGGTTTGGTGCCGGCGTTTCTTATATTGTCAACGATTTCATTAATGTAGGTCTTGATTTTGACTACTTCAAAAGCACTATTTACAAAGACCGGGACTCTACATTTACCCATACACAAATAGTTGGTGCACCCAACGGTATGGACTCGTACTCTTACAAAGAAAATTCCCGTATTTCTTACGATGCAACACTACTGACTTTATCGCCTAATATTACTTTTAAAGCTATTTCAAAGCCTAAATGGTTCTTATATAATAAGCTTGGGGCTGTTATCACTTTTCGACCTAATAGTACAGAAAGAGATGTAGTGAACGTAAGTACAAAAGCTGGCTGGCAGAGTTATGTAAGAGACTCTGGGGCATCTAAATCTACTACTTACGAATGGGGTATTCGCAACCCGGCATTTGGCTTTATGGGCGGCGTAGGTGCACAGTTCAGGCTTACACAAAAAATACGTGCCTTTGGTGAGTTGCAATTTTCGCACATTGTGTTTGTAGTACGCAGAAGAACTACAACTGACTTTATGGTGAATGGCAAAGACATGCTGGAAACCTTATCTGTTAGCCAACGACTTGTTGAGTTTAGTACATCATTTACACAAAGCCAACAAACAGCTGCCGACCCTAATACACCTTCCAAAGCTATTACAGAACGCATTCCTATTACCTATGTTGGGTTCCAGGCTGGCCTTACTTTCAGGCTTTGATTTGAGAATGTAAATTTACTTTATAGATTGCGCCAGGTAGCATTTGCAATACAAATGTTGCTTAGTACTTAGTTTTGACCATAAATAAGATAAGGCGTGCAGAATGATGTAAAGACAAATGTTTCTCCCGGCAAAAAAATAAGTAAACCACAAATACGACCCACTTCAATTGATGAAGAGATAAGCAACCGTAGAAAAATTATCGTTTACGCACTGGTATTTATTTTACTCACTGGCATCTGTAGCTATTTTCTCGCCATTGTAATAGTGCCCGGCGAAATTGCGATCCGATCAGTTGCTCCTTCTGCAATCACTTTTTTATTGCTGGGAGTTCTGTTTTGTATACTACTTACTACAAAGCTTTCCTACTTCTATCAGCCGGGTTCCGGATTGGCATTTGTTTATCTCGGCGCTGTTTTTTTGCTGGTATTAGCTGCTATTGTAGCAGGCCAATACGCTAAAGGTAACTGGCAGCTTTTAGCGGCTTTGTTTTATGGTTGCCTGGCATTGTTAACATTTACCATACAGCAAAGCTGGCTGTGTTACAAAATGTTTAGTAAGCCTCAGTTTTTAAAGATATTTTACCTGCCTCCACCCGGTACAACTTCTGTAGCAACAACTGTTTTTCTAAATAGTATTCCTGTAAAAATCAGGCTGTCTCCTATGGCTGGGGCACCAGAAAGTTTATACGATGCGGTAATTCCCGGGAGAATGACGATTGGAGAGATGTTTAGTTTCTTTATTAACGACAAGCAGGAAACCGGAGAGCAGCCAGATGGTTTTCCTGACATTGTTCAAAACAATTATGGCTGGCAGTTTTTTACTACTACTTATGCCGGTTTAGGCCTGCGGCAATTAAATCCTGAAGAAAGCCTGATAGAAAATGGTATCAAGGAAAATGCAACCATTATCATTAGGCGGGTGCAAAACCAGCTGCCGCAAGAAGCCACTAATGACAACTCAATATAAATGCTTATGGAAACAACTTACCAGGAAAATAGGGCAGGATTAAAATTAAAGTTTGCAGTTTTCTACCTTCTTTCTGTAGGATTAATACTTTTTATTGTATCGCTGTTTGTTCCTTATAATACAGCTTCAGGAAGCTTTTCTACAGCCAAACCTATTGGTGATGCAGACTTGCAATCAACTACGCTATTGAGTACGTTAGAAACTTTGAATGCAAAATATAGAAACCTGAAAGTGTTAGATCAGGAGTTTGCTCAGGAGGGTACAAGTGCTTCAGATGCACAAGCTGCCAACCAAACCTTGCAGGCCGCTGAAATTAGTATAACTAATAGCCTGGATAGTATAGGTAGGGTTGCCCGGGCTCTTACTGATCGCAAAGCAACTTTGCAATTACAGAATTTTACAGAAGCTTATCGGCTGGCATTAAGCGATAGATCAGCCATGAGGGTATATAAAATTGCTGCACTTACCGCTGGCAAAAGCACTAGTAACAGCGATGTGGTAACACAAATGCAAAATGAAATTAGTGCAAGAGACAAACGAATAGCAGCGTTGCAAAATCAAAATTATACGCTGGAGCAACAAACTAAAACCGTTGCTGCAAATGGTAGTAGTGCTAACCAGCAAGCTATGGATGCACTAAAAGCAACTATTGCTGATCAGGAAAAAAAGATTGCAAATCTGAACACTATTAATGCAGCTTTAGAAAAGCAAAACGCTACAAATAGTAAAGATATGGATCTGGCAAAAAAGTCAAATGACAATGGTGCATCAG
>CAXTDG010000399.1:0-4997 GCA_964242675.1 uncultured Chitinophagaceae bacterium | reverse complement strand
ACGTAAAAGGATTGAAAGGTCCACTAGGCTGCCTTAGTAAAGCCCGTTATACCATAACGGGCTTTACTAAGGCAGCCTAGTGGACCTTTCAATCCTTTTACGTTGGGTAAAATATTTTCCCTGGGCACTTTTACATTATCGAAAACTAATTCACCAGTAGCGGAAGCCCGCAGGCTCCATTTGCCATGTGTTTCGGGAGTGGTGAAGCCTTCCAGCCCTTTTTCTACAATCAATCCTTTAATGTCTCCAGCTTCGTCCTTCGCCCATACCACTGCAACCTGTGCATATGGGGCATTGCTGATCCACATTTTGGAACCGTTGAGAATAACATGATCGCCCGCATCTTTATAATTAGTTAGCATGCCCGCTGGGTTGCTGCCGTGGTCGGGTTCGGTGAGGCCAAAGCAGCCTAGCCATTCGCCGGAGGCAAGTTTAGGTAAATATTTTTTGCGCTGCTCTTCATTCCCATAGGCATAAATGGGCCACATAACCAGGCTGCCTTGTACCGATGCAGTGGAGCGTACACCGCTATCGCCCCGTTCCAGTTCCTGCATCATTAGGCCATAGCTGATATAGTCAAGCCCGCCACCGCCATACTCAACTGGGATAGTTGGACCGAAGCAGCCAAGATCGCCGAGTTGTTTTACGATTTGTTGTGGAAATTCGGCTCGTTGAGCATACTCTTCAATGATGGGGGAAATCTCTTTTTTTACATATTGCCGAACGGTATCCCGAATGAGTTTATGTTCTTCGGTTAGCAGGTCATCAACTAAAAAGTAATCCGGACTTTGAAACAGGTCTTGTTGTGGCATAGCAAGTAGAAGTAAAGGGCAAAAGTAAAAAATAGAAAGCAGGGGTGGGTTGAATTAACAAGGATGGCGGAGATTTCTGATTTTGCATTAATGTTTTCTTCGTGTTGGTAAAAGTTCAATAGTAGTACAACACTTGAACGGTGCCAACGCCGCATAAGCTTAATGGATAGATAATAGCTTGGCCCCAAAAAAATAAGCGAACCGGGCCACCTGTGATTTGAAAACCAGCTAAGCCACAACCACAGCACTTGCCTTTCTTAACCTTCAAAGGCATTACATGGAAAATTTCCTGGCTATTAGACCAATGTAAAATTTCCCAAAAAGATTATGGGTTATCCCTATTCGATGATTTAGAAAGCTACATTTGGCAACCAAAATTTACAAAATGAAAAAATTGTTTTTAGGTGTTGCTATGCTGATGGCTGTAGTTGGCTCGAAGGCACAAACGGCCGAAGAAATTGTGAGCAAGCACATAGAGGCACTGGGCGGCAAGGCAAATATTGAAAAGGTGAAAGCCGTGGCAATGGAAGGTGCAATGGAAGTACAAGGTGCTTCTGTAACTGTAAAAGTGACTAAAGTGGCTGGCAAACTGAGCCGCCAGGATATTAGTGTAATGGGCATGACGGGCTATGACCTGACTACTGATACGTCCGGCTGGATGTTTATGCCATTTGCAGGGCAGACAGAACCAACTGCAAAATCTGGTGATGTATTGAAAATGGCTCAGATGGATATGGGCATTGCCGATAATTTGTATGACTATAAAGCCAAAGGAAATAAGATAGAATCCCTAGGTAAAGAAGATGTAAGTGGAGTAGACTGTTATAAACTGAAGTATACAACTGCTTCTACCGGCGACACCGCTATCGTTTACCTAAACCCAACCGATTGGATGATTAGCCGGTTATCTACGGTGAAGAACGTAAACGGCCAGGATTTTCCGGTAACAATTGACTTTAGCGATTATAAGGATACAGATGGAATGAAGTTCCCTTATACCATGAGTACTATGCAAGGCACCATCACTTTTTCAAGCATTAAAGTGAACCCTACAATAGACGAAAAACTGTATAAAAAATAACAATGACCGTTTTGAAATAAACCCAACCCGCCGTAGCCCGGCGGGTTTTTTATTTTGTTTAACGAATGCTGATTAATAGAAATGCCCTTTCGTGTCGTTTAACAGAAAAACCTTTTCACCATGAAGTCCATTTTTGCTATTGCTGCCTTGCTGCTTACAACATCCCTGGCAAATGCACAGTTTCTGAAAATCGGCGTCAAGGGCGGGGCCAATGTGTCGAAGCTATCCGGAAAATCTTTTAATGATCAATTTGGCCTGGGCTATTGGGCCGGAGCGTTTGCTGAAATCAAGACCGGTAAAAACTGGTACCTGGCACCCGAAGTGCAGTTTAGCGAAAACACACAGCGGCAGAGTTCTGGTTTCAAAAGTATTTACCAGAATCTGAGCAACATTGATACACTCAAAAAAATCAAGCTGCAATACCTGTCGATGCCAATAGTACTGGGCTATAAAATTGCCAATGTATTGGCCTTTGAAGCCGGGGCACAGTTTGGTATTTTGATGGACAAAAACCAAAAGCTATTGCAAAATGGAAAGGATGCTTTTAGCCGGGGTGATATCTCACTGCTTGGCGGGGTAAGCGTTCATTTGCGGTCGCTACGCATTTCGGCCCGCTACGGTTATGGTATCAAAAATGTGAATGACATTGACAAGCAGGACAAGTGGCATTCTCAAACTATACAGGCAGGGGTAGGATTTGTGCTATAGCAGTCAGACAACCGTTTTAAGTTTAAGGTCTAAAGTTTAAAGTGCTGCTGATGTAGCAATGCTGGTTTTCGCATCACGGGTAGCATTCTTTTTACCAGTTTCTTTTTGAGCCAGGCTATTACCTATCCATTGAAAACGCAATTGCATCCTTTTCCCTTCTCCTATTGGAGAAGGTGCCTGAAAGGCGGATGAGGCTGGCGTTGGCACCATTCAAGTGTTGTGCTACTATTGAGCTTTTACTGACATAAAGAAGTCAACAAGTCAACAAGAAAGGCATTGTTTCAAACGATGCCTTTCTTGTTTTCAACCAACGCTTACATTTACTTTTTACATTCATTTTGCCGCAGCTACTTCACCAGGTTCTAAACGATACTACCCAGTTAATGGTCTGGCACATTACTGAGCCGGAATCTTTTTTCAAAGAAGCGGCTGTAGGTATTCGGCCAATTAGCCATGCCCACAAGCGGTTGCAGCATTTGTGCGGCCGTTATTTATTGCTGCAACTGGTTCCTCATTTCCCGCTGCACCAAATAGTGGCCGAGCAAAACAACAAGCCATTTATTCCTGACAATCCCTATCATTTCTCTATTTCGCACTGCGATGATTTTGTGGCGGCTATTGTGAGTACTAAATTATCTGTAGGCGTTGATGTAGAAACCATTTCTGAAAAGGTGTGGAAAGTGCAGCATAAGTTTTTGACTGAAGCAGAAGAAAAATTATTGCTTGAGCCAAATATCAATAGAACAGAATTGGAACTGCTTACCCTTGCCTGGAGCGCTAAGGAAACGCTCTTTAAATACCTGGGGGAAAGTGGTGTAGATTTTAAAGAACACCTGGTATTGCAGCATTTAAAAGGAACTGCCAGTGATGGCTTGATACTTGCTACCACCAATCGCAATATCAGGAAAGAGGTTGTAGTGCAGTATCGGTATTTACAAAGCGTAGTGCTTACCTGGATGGCTCAAACATCTGAACAACCCTCAATTTTTCCAGATATTCTCCACATCGCTTGACACGGACGAAATAACACCCATTTTTACATCCGCTAAAAGCTTCCCATATTATGCGTATACTGGTAGATGAACAGGGTAACACCGTGGCTTACCTTTATAAAAAAGCAATTGTAGATAAAAGCCTAAGCAAAGTGCTGGGCGTAGTGTTAGGCAATTGCCTCTTCGCAAAATCCAACCAGCCCGTTGGCCGTATGCAGGGCGATACCTTGCGGGATGAGCAAGGGAATATTATAGCAAAAGTTACTTACCAGCACCAGGCTATAGAACAGCAACTAAATACTGCTGATATACGCAACGGTGCTTGGGAAATACTGATGCAAATAAAAGACTATGTAGGCGGCTTACTGCCCGAAAAGAAGGTTTGGAACAGCGAAGGCGTTGAGTCTTTCCTGCATCGCAAATCTTCCTTCGTTGCTTAGTCAGCTGATTCCTCAATAGCGGTTGTCAGCGGTTTGCCGTACACTTCCAGCAATTTTTTCAGATCTTCCAGCGTATTTATTTCGTCGGGCTTTTTGTCGTGCCGCCAACGCAGCATACGGGGGAAACGCAATGCCACACCGCTTTTGTGCCGGTTGCTGGCAGCTATGCCTTCAAAAGCAATTTCGAAAACCAGTTCCGGCTTCACCGTACGTACGGGACCAAATTTTTCTATCGAATTCCTTTTTACAAAAGCATCTACCTGTGCAAATTCTTTATCGGTAAGGCCACTATAAGCTTTGGTAAATGCTACCAGCTTATCGCCATCTTTTACGGCAAAAGTATAATCGGTATACAGGTTACTACGGCGGCCATGCCCTTTCTGAGCGTAGATCATTACGCAGTCAATCGTCAGCGGTTCCACCTTCCATTTCCACCAGTCACCTACTTTGCGGCCCACTTTGTACACGGAATCTTTACGTTTCAGCATCAGCCCTTCTGCGTGCAAATCCCTGCTATGGCTGCGTATTTCGGCCAACTGCTCCCAATCGGAAAATTCGATAATTGGTGAAATGACAAAGTGTGGTGGATGAGTGTAAGAGAATAATTCTTGCAGCAAAGCCCGTCTTTCGCTAAGTGTTTTTTGGCGAAGGTCTTGCCCGTTATATTCAATTAAATCGTAGGCGATAAAACCAACCGGGGCATCTTTCAATTGCTTTTTGTTGATGGTCTTGCGACCAATCCGAGTTTGCAGGGAAGCAAACAGCATGGGCAAAAAGCCCATTTCCAATGGCATTTCTTCCGTAGCAGTACTTAGCGTAATGATTTCACCATCGATGCAAACACCATCCGGCAACCAATGATGCACAGCGCTATATTCCGGAAATTTCTCCGTCATTAATTCTTCGCCCCTGCTCCATACAAAAATTTCGCCTTGCCGCTTAATAATCTGGCCCCGAATACCAT
>CAXTDG010000398.1:1329-5001 GCA_964242675.1 uncultured Chitinophagaceae bacterium | reverse complement strand
AACCAGAACCAGTTTCCATTTAACAATATAGCTTTTGCGTTGTTTCTCTTTTCAACGGTACTACACCATGATGAGACAGTTCGATGAAACGATTGCTTTTCTGGAATCAAAAGGCTTCCAAAACCCCGAAATTGGAATAGTGCTCGGTACCGGTTTGGGTAGCCTGCTGACTTCCATCAATATTATCAAATCAATTCCCTATAGCAACATTCCCCATTTTCCAGTAGCCACTGTTGAATTTCACAAAGGCAACTTGGTGTACGGAAAGTTGGGTGAAAAGACTGTAGTGGTTATGCAAGGCCGCTTTCATGCGTATGAAGGTTATACACCGTCGCAGATTGTGTATGGCGTAAGAGTAATGAAGTTGTTGGGCATCCGGTATTTATTGCTGTTCAATGCGGCTGGTGGCATCAACCCGGAATTAAAAAAAGGAGATTTGGTACTGCTTGATGACCACATCAACCTGCAATCCGGCAACCCATTAACGGGCGCCAATATAGATGAACTAGGTCCCCGCTTTCCGGATATGAGTAGCCCTTATCATGCCGGCATCAACAAAATATTGAAGGAGAAGGCAGCAGAACTGTCCATCGCCTTGAAAACAGGTGTATACGCAGCCGTGAACGGCCCCAACCTGGAGACTCGTGCCGAGTACCGCTACCTTAAAACAATAGGTGCGGATATGGTAGGAATGAGCACGGTGCCGGAAGTAATAGCTGCCAATCATGCCGGTCTGCCTTGTGCAGCTATTTCCGTCATTACGGATGAGTGCGACCCCGACAATTTGCAACCCGTAAATATTGCCGAAATCATTGCTGTTGCAGGCGAAGCAGATAAAAAACTTTCTTCCTTAATCAGTGCCGCACTACCGGTGCTTTAAATTTTTCAACATGGACAACGAACATTATTATCACTCCGGCGACCTGCAAAAATTCGGGAACATCGGTGAATTTCAGAAACCGCTGGCTGATAAGTTTTTTGCTTATTATAATGAGGTGTTTGCTGATAGCGAACTGACGGTACGGGAGAAATCGCTGATTGCCCTGGCGGTGGCCCATGCGGTGCAATGCCCGTATTGCATAGATGCCTACAGCACCGATGCGGTGGAGAAAGGATGGAGCGAAGGCCAGATGATGGAAGCCGTGCATGTAGCCTGTGCTATCCGGGGCGGGGCAGCGCTGGTGCATGGGGTGCAGATGATGAATAAGGTGAAAGAGATTAGCATGTAGTCGATTTTACGAGTTCACTTTCTGTTATTTTCCATAGAAACCTTTCCCTGTTCCCCTTTACCCTGCGGGAAATGTATAACTTGTACACATGAAGTCTTTAAGAGCAGAAGGGAATGTGCTGGCGGAAGTAACCGAGCAACTGCATGTGCTGGAAGATAGTGTGCTGCTCACCCCTTTTCAGCAGAAGTTGGAGGGAAGTAACCTATACCCACTGAAGCCGGTGGCCACCACCGTCTTTCAGGTGAACATCGGCAAAATGTGCAACCAGGTATGTCGCCACTGCCACGTAGATGCCGGCCCAGACCGAAAGGAAATCATGACCCGGGAAACGATGCAGCAATGTCTGGATGTACTAAAGGAAAATCCTGCTTTTACCACGGTTGACCTTACCGGCGGTGCCCCTGAAATGAACCCGTATTTCAGGTGGTTTGTAGAGGCAATCAGTCTACTAAACCGGAAGGTGATTGTGCGCTGTAATCTTACCATTATCCTGGCCAATAAAAAGTATTATGACCTGCCGCTGTTTTATAAACAACATGGCGTAGAAGTCGTGTCATCCCTGCCTTTTTATACACAAGACCGTACCGACCGCCAACGAGGGAATGGGGTATTTCAGGATTCGATACAGGCACTGAAGATGCTGAATGAAGTGGGCTACGGGCAACCGGAAACAGGCTTGGTATTAAACTTGGTCTACAATCCTGCCGGGGCTTTTTTACCCGCTGCTCAAACGGCGCTGGAAGCTGAGTATAAGGCCGCTTTGCAGCAACGCTATGGCATTCAGTTCAACCACTTGTTCGTCATTACCAATATGCCCATCAGCCGGTACCTCAATTACCTGTTGGAGAGTGGCAATTACGAAAAGTACATGCAAAAGCTGGCGGGGGCTTACAACGGTACAGCTGCCGCTAATGTAATGTGCCGCAATACCCTTTCAGTAAGCTGGGACGGTTATCTGTACGATTGTGATTTTAACCAGATGCTGGGGCTAAAAGTGGCAGGTGCAGCAAAGCACCTTTCCCAGTTTGATGCGGAAGTATTGCAGCAGCGCAGCATCGTAGTAGGTCAGCATTGCTACGGCTGCACGGCTGGTTCCGGTTCCAGTTGCGGAGGGGCCACTGCATGAAAAACGCCTTGCTTGTTTTTGTCAGAAACCCGGTATTGGGTAAAATGAAAACCCGGCTGGCCCGTACCCTTGGCGATGAAAAAGCACTGGTGATTTACCGAAAACTGTTGCAGCATACTCAATTGATATGTGAAAGTGTGATAGCTGAAAAATACTTGTTCTACAGCGATGCAATTGTTGATGAGGCGGCATGGAAAGACTTTGAACCCCGACTGCAATTGGGTACCGACCTGGGAGAAAAAATTTATAACGCCTTTTCGTATGTGCTGAAAGAACCGGCGTATGACGAGGAACCCTTGTATGAAAAAGCCGTCATCATTGGCAGCGACTGCTACGAACTGACTACCTCCATCATTCAGGAAGCATTTCTACAACTGGAGGGGCATGATGTGGTAATTGGGCCTGCCGCTGATGGTGGCTATTACCTGCTGGGCATGAAGGAAACGCATCCATTTCTTTTTCAAAATAAAAGCTGGAGTACGGAAAAGGTACTGCGGCAAACACTGGCCGACCTGAAAGAACGAAGCCTAAGCTATTACCTGTTGCCGGTGTTGAATGATGTAGATGAAGAAAAAGATTTAATCGGAACCGATTTATTAGCGTTATGAATCATCCTCACCTGCTATTTGTGTACAACGCCGATGCCGGGTTGTTTTCTTCCGCTGTTGATTTTGTGCATAAAATGGTTTCCCCTGCTACTTACTCATGCAGCCTATGCCAGCTTACCTACGGCAACTTTACCAGGAAACAGGAATGGAAAGATTTTTTAAACGATTTACCTGCTACCAAAACCTTTCTCCACCGCAATGAATTTGTAAAACAGTATAACAGTGGCGTTGCCCTGCCAGCTGTTTTTTACTTGGAAGAAAACAATCCCGAATTACTCTTGTCTGCCACAGAAATAAACACCTGCCATAGCCTGCCCGAACTTCAAGTTATTTTGCAGCAAAAGATGGCTGTTCTCTGCTCATGATAAGCATCATCATCCCCACCTATAACGAAGAAGGTCATATTGGTGCAACGGTTCAACAGCTGCTGCACCATTTGCACAACCAGCAGCTCATTACCGAAATTATTGTGGCAGACGGTGGTAGCACCGATACAACCGTAGCAGAAGCTACAGAAGCTGGTGCTATCGTTTTTGTTAGCCCTCGTAAAGGTCGGGCTGCCCAAATGAACGCTGGAGCAGCCTTCGCAAAAGCAGATACTCTATATTTTCTCCATGCTGATTCTTTGCCCCCGGAGTCTTTTGCTAGCGATATTGTAAATGCCATTGCCCAGGGCTATAGCAGTGGATGTTACCGCTTGCAGTTCGAC
>CAXTDG010000398.1:0-1319 GCA_964242675.1 uncultured Chitinophagaceae bacterium | reverse complement strand
ATATTAACGCTGTTCGCTTCGGAGACCAAAGCTTGTTTGTAACCAACGCCATTTTTCAGCAGGCCGGTGGATTTGATGAAACCCACATTGTGATGGAAGACCAGGAAATCATCCACCGCATCCGCCGCTACGGACGTTTCAAAATCATAGATGGGGTAGTTGTTACGTCGGCCCGTAAATACCTGGACAATGGTGTGTACAAAATGCAGGCAGTATTTTTTATCATCTGGACCATGTACAAACTGGGCTATCATCAGCAGAAATTAGTGGCTACCTACCGGCGACTGATACGACAGAACAAAGTGTAAAGCAGTATGTAATTGGTATAAAATTCTATAGCAAACCGCTATGAAACCTAACGACACATCCCCCGCTTCATCGCCGGAGAAGCGACCATTCAGAATCCTGATTATTTCCGGTAGCAACCGGCGGCAATACAACTGTCCTGGCGTAGATAGTAAAAGTCGTATGCTGATGCTGCGGATGGCTGAAAAGCTGCCACCCGATTGGGAAATCGACTACGAAGACCTAGGCAACGTGTATAGCCGGGCCCATATCCAAAGCTGCAATGCCTGTGTAAGCACTTCTATGGCGCTATGTGTATGGCCTTGCAACTGCTACAAAAAGGACGATAGTGCAGAACCGGATTTAATGTGGGATTTGGATTTATATGCCCGGCTTGATGCTGCTGACGCCTGGGCTATCATCGGGCCGGTAAACTGGTATGCGCCCAGCAGCAATCTTAAACTGATGTTCGACCGGCTGGTGTGTATGAACGGGGGTAATCCGGATGAAAAGTTGATAGACCACAAAGACCCGGAGAAGGCGATGGCGCTGGAGCATTCCGAACAGTGGGAACACCTTTCCCTAAACCATCTGGAAGGCAGAACGGCTGGGTTTTTCTGCTATGGCGATGATGGCGGTGACGAACTCAACTCAGCAGGACGGCCTAAAATTTTACAGCATAAATCGTATTTTAACCCGGAAGAAGAGCCTTATACCAACGACCGGCTGGCGTATCAGCCACTGGTGTGGCAATGCCGGTATGGCGGCATAGAAGTACCGGACGAATTGTGGCAATACCAGCTATTTGGTAAAGGCAAAAAGTATAGCGATACACAGGCGGAAGACATGATAAGGGATGCCACTACAATGGATACGTTCGATAAATGGACAGAGCGGTTTGCTAGTTTTGTTGAGCAAAAGGGTAAAGTGAAGCCAGGTAAGTACCGGGCATTCGGCTATCAGCAGCCTGCCCATTTGTGGAATGAAATAAAAAACGGCTGGCGGCACTTGAAATTAATGATGCGGCAGCCACC
>CAXTDG010000397.1:0-5008 GCA_964242675.1 uncultured Chitinophagaceae bacterium | reverse complement strand
GATATAAGTGAAGCCGCAGGGTAAGAGCACTAAGAACCCTGCGGGAACGAAAGATGTAAGTACTCAAATTATTTTCCACTACCAGCCAACGCCGCTGCCCGTTGCCTACAATTTTCCGCTTCGTGTAGCAGGCCGTCTATTTTGCATTGCAATAATGCCTGTGCTTCTTCGCCTTCACTTTTTTGCGTAGCGGTTGCTATGCTAAGTGTCAGGCTTAGCTGTTGGCGTTCAAAGGCAGCTGCTTTTGTATTGGGCGTTGTGCTAAGCAGGTGCTGGCATAGCGCCATATTATTCAGCGCTTGCTCGTGGCGCTTTTGCATGGCCTCCAGTTTGCGCTGTGTGCCCTGTGCTTCCCATTCGCAGTCGGCGGCCCTGCGTAGCAAATTTTTAGTGTCGGGCAGTGGGAGGGCCAACGCTGCTTTTCCTTTTTCCAAAGCAGCATCTATATGCGTAAATTTTATCCATTCCAGCCATTTCATCGCCGCTTCTGAGGGCAAGGCCCGTTCGCCTATTTCGCACAGCGAAAGCAAACTGCGGCCTACATTCAGGTAGGCAGCTAGCGCACTCTGTGTCCAGCCATATAGTTCCCGTATCTCCGCATCCCCACTTTTATTTGTAGCAAGTCTTCTCACTCTTAAAAATTTGCTACAAGATACGTGTAGCAATTATTTTGTAGCAAGAAAATTTGCTACATAAAAGTTGCTACAAATTTTTTTGTTAGTTTCTTCCCCGCAGGGTTTCCGGCTTTCTAACCCTGCGGACTCGCAACAATCAGAATAGTGTAATGGGCGTCAGGTTTTATTTACAAAACGCTGTGAGAAAGAAGCTCTTACACAAGTGCTACTTAAGATAAGAAAAGCAAAGAATGTTGCAAGTTCATAGGTTCAGAAAGCCGGAAACCCTGCGAGGAAGAAGCCCATACCTGTTTGAAACGTTACTTGCTATGTGTAAGTGTTATGTTTCTAACAATTGGCGACGCACAAATAACCGTCGTTCAGATCCTTCCTAACGTTAGGATGACAATTTTAATCAGCGAACTTCGAACTTGTCATCTTGACGATAGGAAGGATCTGCTGTTGCAATTGTATTCATTTACTACTATATAACATTGCTCAATATGGTTTCGAACAGGTATGGGCTTGCACCCTACGCCAAGCTATTTTGCTCTTTCAGCGCTTAAGGTAATGACATTGCCCTGAAGGGCGTGGCAATTAAAAAGCAACCATCTTATCATAAACAATTCTTTGGCTTCTTAAATTACTGACATTGCCTTTCAAGGTTTTAATAAATAGTAGTCATAAAAATGGAGATCTAAAACTGAAATGAATTTTGACATCAGCAGGTCTGTTCCAAAAAAATTTAAACACTCTGTTTTTCGCCTGACAAAAGGCTGTCAGTC
Source organism: uncultured Chitinophagaceae bacterium (assembly GCA_964242675.1). Taxonomy (GTDB): domain Bacteria; phylum Bacteroidota; class Bacteroidia; order Chitinophagales; family Chitinophagaceae; genus JAZKFT01. Next base: position 3,609 of record CAXTDG010000397.1, on the reverse strand, counting down.
AGCCTCCCGAATTTTGTATTCTAAATTTTAAAAGCGAAAAAAAATGAGTACAAAAGCAATCATCTCCAAAGAAGAACTACTGCAACATTGGCTGGCCCACCGCAGCCTGACCCGCAAAACCATTGAAAAATTTCCGGAAGCTGAATTGTTCGAATTTAAGATTGGCACCATGCGTACTTTCTCCGAATTGGTAAAAGAAATGCTGGCACTAGCTGCTCCTGGTTTAAAAGGAATGGTGAACCAACAAGTGGCGCCTTACAATCACAATCAATCATTATCTACCAAAGAGGCCTTGCTGAAACAGTGGGATGCCGATACGCCGATAATTACAGAATATTTTAACCAGCTTTCGGAAGAACAATTTAAGGATAAGTACAACCTGTTTGGGCAGTATGAAAACACCATCATCAATAATGTTTTGTACTTCATCGATAATGAAATACACCATAGAGGGCAGGGGTTTGTGTACCTGCGGGCACTGGAAATTGAACCGCCTTTTTTCTGGGATCGTTATTAATTAAACAAGGCCGCCTTAATAAAAAAATAAAAACAAGTTGAACAGAAGGCAATTAACAGCAATACCATTCTGAATTATCAGATTATCGTATTCCTGCTCATTGTCTTCTGCTCAGGTTATCTCTATTGCTGCTTTACTTACTATTGAAGGAGTTTTTCAGGCTCTTTTTTTATTTTGTTCCAACCTGAAGTCAGTATTTCCAGTAGCTCTTGTTGCAGGTAGCTGGGTTCTGCTATTTCACCCCTGTCTACAAACATCATAAACCAGCGGGCAAAATAGGAGGGGCATAGTTTGCATTCAAAATACATCATCACCTTATCGCCCAGCACTTTTTCTTTTTGATAGCCAAAAATGTCTCGTTCCCAGTACAGATTATGAGCAAACGCTTTGTCGATGCTCACGGTAATGTGTACAATTTCCTGTGCGGTATTTTTTTCCTGCAGTTCGTTTAGGGGCAAATGCTCCAGGGTAAAATTTTCTTCGGTTAGCAGGATTTTTTTTATTCTGTCCAGTCTAAAGTTGCGGTAGTCTTTCCGCAAATGACAATAGGCTAACACATACCAGTTGCTGCTTTCGTAAAACACGCCAATGGGTTCTAACTGCCTTGCGGTGGTACGTTCTTCCGCTCTTTTTGCGTAGTGTATGCTGGCTATTTTTTTCTTTAAAATACTGTTTAGCAATACGTCGAGCACATTGGGTAAATAGTCGGCTGCTTTGAAGTTTTCGTTGAATTGTAGTTTGTCTTCCAGGTGAAGCAGATCGTTTTTTTGATGGAACCGGAAGGAACTTTTTATTTTGATAAGCGCCGCATCGAAGTGTTGTTTTACGAATTGGGTCTCGTGTTTTTGCATCATCTTTTCTGCCACCATCAGGCTCACTATTTCTTCGTGGCTAAACCGGGAGGGTTGCAACCTGAACCCTTCCATAATGGAATAGCCCGAACCAATTTCGTTTACAATAGGAATACCTGCTGCTTCCAGCGATTTCAGATCTCTGTAAATGGTTCGTTCGCTGGTACCAAAGCGTTCTTTCATTTCCTCCAGCGTTACAAGCGATTTAGATTGTAAGAGAAAAAAGATTTTGAGTATCCGGTCGAACCGTTTGGTGATGTCCATTTTTTTGAAATGCTTGCTGGTAGCAGATTAGTAGCCGAATGTAGTATAAAAGCGTAGTGGGCAATAGGCAAAATCGAACAGGCAATTGGCAATAAGAAAAAAATAATAGGCCGAGGGAAATGAGCAATAGCGTAAAATAAAAACTCCCTTAAACCGGTGGGTTCAAAGGAGTTGCATAAAGTAAAAAGGAGTTTATTTTTTGGCACCACCAATGCCAAATAGAACACCCACATTTAAAAACAAACTGCGGTTGTGTATGGCTTCCTCGTCGTTCTCTTTTATAATGTCCAGTAGCCCATGTGTATAGGTGGCATCTACATTCAGCCAGGTTTTGGATGACAACCGGTAGTTGAAGCCCAATGCACCTGCCAGCCCTAAATCGAATCCGTTTATTATGTCTGATGTGTTTCCTTCATCAATTACGGTACTTCCTTCTAAAATTTTTGTTTTCCCACCCACCAAAAATCCGAAGCTTGGCCCAATGCCTATTTTAGGACGAAAAGATTGGCCTTGCTCACCCAAAAAATAATAGGCTTTTGGATCAATTCGAAAGTAATTGGACTTTAAATTTATTTTTTCGTCGCTGGAGGTTGAGGCTATTTTCACCCCTTCTGTACGAAAACTCATATCGCCACCAAAGGCCCAATGTGGGTGGCTACTGTACATTAGGCGCACCCCTATATTGTAGGATGCGTTGAAACTCTTTTTTGCTTCCTCGCCTTCTATTTCGCCACTAATAGTACTATGGCCAAAGCCCAGGATAGGGCCGAAAGACAGATTGTCTTTCACCTGTGCATTTGTTTTAGTGGCCGCAAGGGTCAATAGCATTAGGGTGCTGAGTAAAAGCTTTTTCATTGTGTTTTAAAAGATTTTAAAGGGGTATAAAAATTAATTGCTTTGAATGAATGCTCCTGGTGTTGCGAGTCCCGTACGTACGGGATTGCCCAAAGCAACCTCAAGAGCAACAAATCCATTTTTAGTTTAGAACCAAGGTTGTTTTGGTGGCAATAAACCTTTCTGAATGAGGGGAAGACAGTCAGAATAATTCTACCATTCTTTTATTTCTTCCCATAAATCCTTCCACTGTGGGTTGAATAAATTAATAAGGCCTATTTTATCTGTCCTGCTTCCGCCCTTGATTTGTTTTTCCCGATCAATTGCCCAGCTAATATTACCAAACATTTCATACCAAACCAATTTTGTGCAATTATACTTAGCCGTAAAACTATTCGGATGAACTTTAATAATGTGTTCCCAAACTCTACTCTTTAGATTAGCTGTTACTCCAGTATATAATACTTTATTATATTGATTAGTAACAATGTACACATAGCTGGTGTGAGACATGCTGCTATTTTTTTGGTATGGCAATATAAGCAGGAATGGCTATTCTTACCCCGTCATGGCGAGAAGGATTCCTCAAATTATCAGGACAGGCTTTGCCCGACGTATCAAACTCATACTTGGGACATTGCTGCTCTTGAGGTTGCTTCGTCGGGCAAGAACCCTCCTCGCAATGACGGAAGAGATAACTGCATTTTTAAACTCATTATTTCATAAGAAGCACAAAAAAACCGGTGATTTGCATCACCGGCTTCCATGAATAGCTTTTGGCTATACATACTATCCCAAATACGCTTTCAATGCACCGCTATAGCGGGCTTTTTGCAGGCGCTTAATTGCACGTTCTTTTATCTGGCGAATACGCTCTTTCGTAAGGTCGTACTTCTGGCCAATCTGCTCAATGGTTGTTCCATTTTCGCCATCTAAGCCAAAGTAGGCATTTACAATTTCGGCTTCCCGTGGGCTAAGCGATTTTAGTACCCGGCGAATTTCGTTGCGCAAAGAATCCTGCATCACGTCTTCGTCGGTTTCGCTGCTGCCGTCCAGCAAATCGCCCATGGCTACATCTTCTGCTTCGTTTACCGGAGCATCGAGGCTGCTGTGGCGGGGGTTACTCTGAAAAAGGTTGTTTAT
>CAXTDG010000396.1:0-5012 GCA_964242675.1 uncultured Chitinophagaceae bacterium | reverse complement strand
TGTTGCAGAATTTATTTCTCAAAATGCTCACCAAGCAAAGGTTCCTCATAAAAGAAGAAACCGGCTCGTTTGGATACTCGCTATCTTCTTACCTTTGCTGGTTTTTTTCTCCTGCAAACGGACGACGTATACAGAGCCTCAAGGTATTACGCTCAGTTTTATTGCCAAAGACTCCGTACAATCTGCTCTAGATTTTTTGCTGCAACAGTATGCTGAAAAAGAATGGAAATCAGTATTGCACTCCCACGCTGGTACTATACAAGGCACCATCTACGCCCCCGCTGAATCGTATTCAAAATTAAAAGCCTTCTCCGAAAAGTTGAAAGCGCTACCGGGTGTAGCGGAGCTTTTTTTAAGTGTAATGAATGCAACTGTAAAAGAATCTCCCCTATCACATTTAAGTTATACCATCTTCAACTGGCATTTTAATTCCATCCGCACCAGCGACGAGCAGCTACGCATGGAAATAAACACAAAACTTAAAGAAACTGGCATTTACAACTTGCAATTACAACTGGTAAGCGAAAATGGAAAAAGACAAGTGAAACTTTTGCCTAATGGAAAAGTGAATGATTTTTCTATTGACCTAACGCTTCATGACGGTACGAACATTACTGCTTTGGCAGAAAAATGGTAATCAGTAATTAGCCGCAAGCCCAGTGCATTAATATCCCGGCAGCTATAGCAGCGTTCAGGCTTTCAGCATCTCCGTAGCCGCCAGGTATGGTTAGTTTTTGGGTAATAAATGGCAATACTTCTTTACGTATTCCCTTGCCTTCGTTACCAATCAGGATGCAGCCGGGTACTACTTTATCTATTTTAGAAATGCTTTTACCATCTAAGAAAGCACCGTAAACGGGCTGTTCGTAAGTTTCAAAAAAAGGTTGTAATTCCCGGTAAATAGGTTTTACCCAAAAGACACTACCCATACTGGCCTGCACAACTTTAGGCGAAAAGGCGTCAGCGCAGTCCGGACTACAAATTACCTGTTCAATACCAAACCAGTGAGCCGTTCGGATAATAGTGCCCAGGTTGCCAGGATCTTGAATGCCATCCAGCGCTAGTAGCCAGCCGTTAGTAGGTTTGTAGGAAAATATAGGCTGCTCTACTATTGCCAAAACCTGTTGTGGTGTTTGCAAAGCAGATATCTTTTCCAGCTCAAATGCTTCAATTTGGGTAACTGTAAATGAATTGATTTCTCCTACTTTCTTCAAGTGAGGCAACTGCCAATTGGCTGTTGCATATATGTTCTTTATCCAATCCGGTTGACGCTTTATTAACTCTCCTATTACCTTTGGGCCTTCAGCTATAAACAAACCTTGTTCATCCCGCTGCTTTTTGTGGTGTAAACTTTGGATATATTTGGCCTCATTTTTTTGCAGCATCAGATTGACAATTTTCCGCACAAATATCACTGGCAGTATTTCATTTTACTGCTTTTTTGTTTTCCTCGTTTCAATATTGGTTTCTTGTTCCCCCAAAAACTATCCCCAGGGGCAGCCTTTTGTGTACAATACCAAAGTATCGCTCAAGGCCGACCTCCCTTCCAGTGACCGGCGGGATTTGGAGACACTTTTATATACTTATATAGATGATAGCCTGAAGGTGGTAGAAAAAAGTATTGTGGGCATTAGCCGGGTTATTAATCCACCAGTGTTTGATTCCATCAATATCGATCGTAGTAAAACATTCGTTACCGACTATCTCAATTCACTCGGCTATTACCAGGCTTCGCTGGATACTTTCAGCGTAAAATTTGACACCATTTCAGCAAAGCAAATACGGGTTTACACCAGCTTAGCTTTTAATGCCAATAAGCAGGAAACGATTGACTCAGTTTCATACGACATGAAGAAGGCTGAGTTACAACAACTAGCGTTAGAAAGCAAAGACAAATCGGTGCTTAAAAAAGGGGCAGGATATAGTACACAAGTGGTAGCGCAGGAACTGGACCGACTGGTGCAGCTTTACCGCAGTCGTGGCTATTACCGCATGGCCCGTAGTAGCTTACTGGCCGAAGGCGATACCATCAATCGGGCATTAATAAGCTTGGAAAATGATCCCTTTTTACTGCTACAACAAACGCAACTCCGCCGGGACAATCCTACAATCGACCTGCGAATTTTTCAACGGCCCGGAGTTGATAGCTCCTATTTTCAGAAATACAAAATAGGAAAAATCACTTTTTACCCCGAAACTAGCATAGACGATAATAAAGATTTACTAATAGCCGATACCTCCGGCTTTTTACCACTACGCAACAATGGTCGGGATGGCATTTTTGTACGGCAAAAATATCGTTCGTTTCGGGTGCGTACCGTTCGGCGATTTAACGAGATCAAATCTGGTGAATTTTACAATGAACAGGACTATTATAAAACCTTTAATACCATTAGCCAGGCAGGTAGTTGGCAGGGTGTAGATGTAAAACCCATTACTTATAAGGACAGCACTGATAGTTCATACAAAGTTGACTTCAACTTTTTTATGACCCCGGCCCGCAAGTTTAGCTTTAAAGCAGATTTTGAGGGCAGCCAAAATATTAGCCGCAACAGTATTGATGCCTTGACGGGTACTTTTTTTGGCGTATCAGTAGCAGGCAATCTGCTCAACCGAAATTTTGCCCGTAGTGCTATTCAGTGGAGCAATAATCTACGGGCAGGTGTTGAAATGAATACAAATTCGAATGGGAGCAATAACCTGTTCCAGACTATACAGCTTTCTGGTGGTTCGTCCTTTTCTGTTCCCCGATTATGGCCACCTTTTCGGCAACTGGTAAAAAATGCAGATGCCGGTCGTACTTTTCTCAATATTAATGGCGGCTACACCAACCGGCGGCAGTTTTTTGAGCTTCGCAACCTAAGCGTAGCTTACGGCTATGAATGGAAGAAAAAAGGTAATGTGTACACTGTCAATTTTCCAAACTTTGAATTGGTAGACCTGCTGCCAACCGACTCCTTTCGGCGGCTGATAGATTCCAACCGGGTGTTAAGCTACTCCTTTAATCAGGGTGTGGTGCTAGGAGCTTCATTCACTTTTCAGCGTACTATTACGTATGCCAACCACCCAAATTGGAACAGTTATTTGCGAGCAACCGCTGAAACTTCCGGCCCTTTTACAGGTAATTTATTTTTCAAAAATACTATCCAGCGCTTTTGGAAACTGGATGGTGAATTTCGCCACAACATTATACACAGTAAGCACAAATGGGCTTTCCGATTGATTGGCGGTTTTGGTAGGGATTATAGCTCCAGCACAAAGACACTTCCATTTTTTCGGCAGTTTTTGGTGGGCGGCCCTAATAGTATGCGGGCCTGGCGGCTGCGACAGTTGGGCTTAGGCAATAGTTTTGTACAGGATAGTATTAGTACCAGCAATTTTAAAGACCGATTGGGCGACATTTATCTGGAAACCAATGCGGAATATCGGTTTGCCATGTTCAAGCTATTTACTTTCCCTATTGAAGGCGCTTTGTTTACCGATATAGGAAACATTTGGAATCGGAAATCGCAGAGTGCCACTATACCTGACGACGGCGTATTTAAGTTTAAAAACCTGTATCGTGATCTTGCCATGGATCTTGGTTATGGTATTCGTTGGGACTTTAGTTATCTACGAGTTCGTTTCGACCTTGCCTATAAAGTGAAAGACCCTGTACGGGAAGGTGCTGGCTGGATGCAGCGGTTGGAATGGAAAAGTTACAACCGTACCGGTCTTAAAACACCAGCCAATCTAAATAACAATGTCGGCTTCCAGTTTGGGATAGATTATCCGTTTTAAATGTTAACTAGACTTCCTTTTCCAGAAATGACACTTCAACTTCCTCTGGCAGCTTCGCATCCTCTACTGTAAACTCTCCAATAGCCGTCCGTCGCAAAGCGGACAAATGGGCACCACAACCTAATGTCTGCCCAATATCATGTGCCAGGCTACGGATATAAGTACCAGTACTACAAGCCACGTCTATCTCTACCTCCGGCAGGGCAAATCGTAGCAGCTTTATTTCATAAATAGTTACCGGCCTGGGTTCCAGTTTTACTTCCTTACCGGCACGGGCCAGTTCGTATACCCGTTTACCATCTTGCTTAATAGCCGAATGAGCAGGTGGCACCTGCATAATGGGGCCGGTAAATTGTTGCAACACTTTCTGCAGTTCTTTTTCTGTTACTTGTTCAAATGGTTGGTGTTGTTCTGGGCTACTTTCCAAATCATAGGTTGGCGTTATGCTGCCCAACGTTAGGGTTGCTATGTAGCGTTTAGGCATCCCCATATACTCGTTTATCTTCTTTGTAAACTTCCCGGTACAAACAATAAGTAGCCCCGTAGCCAATGGGTCCAGCGTACCAGCATGACCAATCTTTTTTATTTTAAAAATACCTCGAAGCTTTCTAATTATATCAAAAGAAGTCCAGCGTAGTGGCTTGTCAATAAGTAAAACCTGCCCTTCCAGCAATTCGTCCTGTGTCATAAAGATGCAAGTAAGGAGAAATGCAGGTTGAGTGCTACAATCACTAATCAGCTTCTCCAAAAAGTTACAATTTTCAATTTTTTTATGGGAAAATGTGCCCGTTGAAGCCGCTTTTTACCCCAAATTCCCTGAATTCCACAAAATGTGCGTTTGGGGAAATCAATGAATTATTCACATAATGCGTTGGTCACGTCAGATTTTCCAAACTGCAAAAACCTATGTTTTTGAATGAGTTGTAATCTCTAATCCACACACAGTAAACTTATACGCAGGTTCTAAAAACAGTTGTCCACATATCGTTTTCCTTCCCGTGAGTAAGTCGTTTGCACGGCATCATTTTCCTTTTGTATCCTTGTGAAGCGATGATTAAGGATGCTTTTTCTGAAAAACGAACTTCAAAAAACAGGAAAAGCATTTAAAGTTGTCTCCTAAATTTTCAGTGTACTGGAAAGCGGTTATAGAAAGCAAAAGTGAGAATGAGGCCATTCCTCCATGCAAACGACCAGGGCTCCGGCGAAACACTGTTTACCATAAAACTTTTTTT
>CAXTDG010000395.1:0-5021 GCA_964242675.1 uncultured Chitinophagaceae bacterium | reverse complement strand
AAAAGTTTGTGCTGGCTGGCGATCATCTGCAATTGCCACCTACTGTTTTAAGCGAAGAAGCGGCCCGCTTAGGACTAAATGTTTCTATTTTGGAGGTAGCCGTTCAGGCAGTTAGAAACACGTTTTTGCTGGATACGCAGTACCGCATGCGGCAAGCTATCGCAGGTTTTTCCAGCGAGTATTTTTATAAAGGCCTTTTACAAACTGCTGCTCATCTTACCAACATTGGCACCCACGTCACCTTTGTTGATACGGCTGGCTCTGGCTACAACGAAACCAATGGCGCAAATGGTAGCAGCCTGCAAAACGAAGGCGAACTAAAACTTGCGGCAAAGCTGCTGGAAACCGAATCGCTAAACCCGGCAAAAACGGCTTTCATTTCGCCCTATGCCGGGCAGGTAGATGCGGCCAAGGAGGCGCTACCGAAAGCAATGCGTATCAGTACCATCGATAGTTTTCAAGGGCAGGAGCAGGACACAATTATTCTGTCCTTCGTTCGCAGCAACGACGATGGCATCATCGGTTTTCTGAAAGACTACCGTCGTATGAACGTAGCCATCACACGGGCCAAAGAGCAGCTATTCGTCATAGGCGATAGCGCTACCATTGGTGCCAACGATTTTTACCAGCAATTCCTAAGCTATGTAGAGCAACACGGCAGCTACCGTACCGTTTGGGAGTTTGAAATAGAATAAGAACAAGTAGTAAAAAATAATGGCGCCCACTGCGTGCCGGGCTATTCGTTCCAAGTCCGCAGCGCCGTCTTTGCAGTGTAGCTTCGCTGTTCTGTTTTTCTGCGGCGCTTACGGGCTTTCCACTGCTATCCCTGGCGCTTCCATATTCCATCATTCATTCAAAACTTCAGCATCATTTATCTGTAAGCAGTTTGCTATCTCCTTCATCTTTCAATTGCACCCCCGTTAGTTGCAATTTGAAGGCTGCATTTACAAGGATCGCTACTTTTTCCGCAGCTACAGTCGGCGGTAGTCCACCAGCCCGGATATTAGAAATGCAGTTGCGTTTTTCATCTGTATTGCCAGGCTGTGGGCTAAAAGTTATGTAAGCTCCCATGCTATCGGCAGCACTGAGGCCGGGCCGTTCACCTATTAAAATAATCGTAAGGCGGACATTCAGCAACTGCCCGATTTCATCTGCAATGGCTACACGGCCCTGCTCTGCCAGTACAATGGGAGCAACTGAATATTTAACTGAAACCTGTTGTAAAAAAGCTTCTATAAAAGGCAGCGCATTTATGTTGACCGCTGCTGCTGAAAGCCCATCGGCAACAATGATCGAAATATCATAAGGTGTAGTAGAAAGCAATTGCAGAAACTGATGTGATGCATCGCTTAGCATTCGGCCTAAGTCGGGCCGTTGCAGGTATTCATCCCGGTCGGCCGCTTTGCTTTTTACAGAATATACAATTGAGCCAGTTTCTTTTAAAATCTCGGTCAGGCAGGTTACATCCAAAGCTGAGTACACCGCATCTTTTGCCTGTGCATGGGCCAGCCGCAAAGCTATGGCAGCATGCATGGGCACCGAAACACCGGTGCTACCCAACGCTATTCGGGCCGCTGTGAATTGTTTCAATGCCTCCCATTCGTCTGGCTGTACGGTATTTTTTTGCAGTTCATTCATGGAGTAGAGCAGCAGTTAATTGGTGGCTACTTTGCTTGTTGGAAATGAGCCTGTTTCCATTTTCATCCATAATACCTTGCTTCATCAGCCAGGCCTCGAATTCCGGTGCAGGCCGCAGGCCCAGCACTTTCCGCAGGTACAAGGCATCATGGAAAGAAGTGGACTGGTAGGCCAGCATAATATCGTCGGCACCGGGTACACCCATAATAAAATTGACACCCGCTACGCCAAGTAAAGTCAACAGATTATCCATATCGTTTTCATCAGCCGCAGCATGGTTCGTATAGCAAACATCTATACCCATCGGCAGGCCCATCAGCTTACCACAAAAATGATCTTCCAACCCTGCTCGGGTTATTTGTTTGCCATCGTACAAATACTCAGGCCCAATAAATCCCACCACCGAATTAACCATAAATGGCTTAAAATGTCGGGCCACAGCATAAGCTCGTACCTCACAAGTTTGCTGGTCTATGCCAGGGTGGGCATTAGCCGATAATGAACTGCCCTGGCCGGTTTCAAAGTACATACAGTTGTTTCCAATCGTTCCCCGATGCAACGATAAGCCAGCTTCGTAAGCCTCCTGCAACAGGGCCAGGTTTACTCCAAAGCTGCTGTTCGCTTTTTCCGTTCCTGCAACAGATTGAAAGATCAAATCAACCGGGGCACCTTGTTCTATGATTTGTAATGTGGTAGTAAGATGACTGAGTACACAATTTTGCACCGGCATGTCCAGCTTTTGCCGAAGGCCATCTAGCATATAAAGCAAACGGGCTGTAGTTTGTGGACTGTCCGTAGCTGGATTGATGCCAATAACCGCATCGCCGCTGCCATAGAGCAATCCATCTACAATGCTGGCCGCAATCCCTTTTGCATCGTCGGTTGGGTGGTTGGGTTGCAAGCGTACACTTAGCCTGCCTTTTAGCCCAAGCGTACTTCTAAAGCGGGTAATCACTTCGCATTTTTGCGCTACTAAAATCAAATCCTGGTTCCGCATGAGTTTGCTTACCGCAGCTACCATTTCCGGCGTAAGGCCGGGGGCAAGGTTTGCTAGAGTTATAATAGTTGCTGCATCGCTCAGTAGCCAGTCCCGCAACTGGCCAACGGTAAAATGACTGACAGCAGCGAATGCCGTCGCATTGTAGGTGTCAATAATTAATCGGGTAATTTCGTCGGTTTCATAAGGCACAAATGTTTCGTTCAGGAAGTTTTTCAAAGGCACATCGGCCAGTACTATTTGAGCCGCTACCCGTTCGGCATACGTTTCTGCGGCAAGCCCTGCTAAAGTATCGCCGCTACGCAAGGGGCTTGCCTTTGCCAATACCGTTTTTAGATCGGGAAAGCGGTAAGTAAAATTAGATATGGTGGCAGCATAGGGCATTGATGAGTCTTGTATAAAATAGTTTTTTACTTCTTTTCATTTGGGCTAGAAAGCTGAACCTCTGGAATACTATCTACTATAGTTGTTCCTCCACTCCAAATTAAGTTGATCTTGTTACTCAGTCTTGCATGGTTGACGATTTCCTGACAGGCTTTTGTGAAATTTCGGTAGTCATTTTCGCAAGATGCAGAACCCACTATTTTGTATTTATAAGGTGTATTTGCCTCAAGCGTAAAGCTAGAAGCATCCGCCGGAATATATTCGCAATCTGATTCTCTCTCCATACTCCAATAACTTGATGCATTGATGAGGTTTACCAGGCTGTCAAAAGTCTTTCGGGTAATTGGGATAATTTGGGCGGAATATTGAAATGGTATAGGACCGTAATCAATAGTTTTATTCAGCAACGTTTGATAAGCAACAGGGTTGTTCATATCTGGAAAAACTTTCAACAAAGAATCAAGATAAGCAGCCCGTAAAGGATCTTTCTTCCATCTCTCAGCTACTCTAAAATAGCGTTCAGATTGACTTTCTAATTCCTGCTCGTGTTCGCTCAACTTCTCTTGATTATAATAAGGATAGGCCCAGCCCTTAATACCTCGTTTCACAGTGATGTTAGTCTCAGTAAGATTTATAACGAAGGGTTCCGATGAGAATTCATCATAAATTAAGCGAAACACTTCTTTTTCCTGTGGAAGGGTGCTAAGATTTGGCTCATTGAAGTTGTGTAGAAAAAAGCGTCCGAAATCAATTGCTTTTAAAGAATCCAAAACAGGAAGAGAATCCTTATACTGGTAAATCCAGAAACTGCTATCCTTTACTTCCACCACTTTGGGATAGTCAAGCCCACCTGCCGGATACTCCATTTTCTGCTGGCAAGCAATAAAATAGGTAGTAAAAATGACAACAAAATATTTCATTAGCAACCAGTTATCTTGATAGTTTCTGGTGAAGAGTGCAGGGTTAAGCCTTTTCTCCTTTTTGAATACTTCTTTTTACACTATAAAAAATCAGTATCAATACCAGCCCACTTCCAAACGATCCACTTAGTTTTGGATAAAGATAAATCATGGAGAGTAACGCTACTACTGCTATCAATAATGCTATTGCCGGGAAAAAAGGATATAGCGGTGCTTTGTAAGGTCGTTCCAGATTGGGCTGCGACTGCCGGAGTTTGAACAGGCTAAGCATACTAACCACATACATTGCCACAGCGCCAATGGTTGAAATTACCACCAGGTCGCTAGTATTTAATAAGAAAATAGAACCCAGGCCGAAAGCCGAACCCACTACCAAAGCTACATACGGCACGCCTCGTTTTTTACCCACAATGGAGAAAGAACGGGGCAGATAACCGGCCCTTGCCAGTGCAAATAACTGCCGGGAGTAGCTGATGATAATGCCATGAAAAGAAGCGATCAGTCCAAATAATCCAATGCTGGTAAATAGTTTTGTTAGCTTATTCTCCCGACCCAAAACGATTGCAATAGATTCCGGTAATGGATAATCCAGTTTGGACAACTGATCCCAATGGGCAATGCCACCTACACAAAACATGACCCCGAAAGCCAGCACCGCCAGCGTAAGCAATGCAGAAATATATCCTTTGGCAATGGTGCGTTTACCGCCTTTTACCTCCTCGGCCACCATAGCTATTCCTTCGAGGCACACATATAGCCAAATAGCGAATGGCAGCGCTGCAAAAATGCCTTTCCACCCAAATGGCATGGGATTGTACAGGAAAGTTTGCAGCTTAAAATGCGGAGCGGTGATAGCGAAAAACACAATTAGTTCCGCAATGGCCAGCACCGTCATTACCAACGAAAACCACGCTGCTTCTTTGATGCCCAACAGGTTGATGGCGGTGAAAATAAAATATGCCGCCACTGCAACTGCCTGTGGCGAAAAAGCCGGATGCAGAAAATGAACGTAACTGCCTAGTGCCATAGCAATAGCTGGTGTAGCAAATAAAAACTCAATGAGCGTAGCATACCCGGCAATG
>CAXTDG010000394.1:0-5022 GCA_964242675.1 uncultured Chitinophagaceae bacterium | reverse complement strand
GTTGCCATGTTTTCTTATTTTGCAGAAAACCGGAAGTAAGCCGTTTCCAAGCCGTCGGTAAACAGCACATTCAGCACGGGCAATGCCGAATAGATCAAACCAATTTTTCCATAATCAGCTTTGCTGATAACCGCTGAATAAGTTAAAAGTGGCGTAAGCAGGTAGTTAATAAACCGGGCAGCAATGGAACTAACGCCATACCACAGTGTTTGCCCGGCCAGTTGTTTTACGCTACCCAAAGTGCTAAAAAGTGTTTGAGCGCCAAAAGTAAATAAAGCAGGCTGCTGTACGTCCCTGCATTTTGCTAAAAGGCTTTGGCATGTATTTCGTCTTATGCTCCTAAACTACATTTCACATGAAAAAAATTTTTTTCCTTTCCACCTTATTTTCCTTTTTTTTATTGACCGCCGGTGCCCAGGCCCGCCAGGGTACTGTGGAATATAACAAGCAGCAGGTGCCTGCTTATATCATTCCTATGTCTTATTCAAAATCGGTAACAGAAGATGCTATAAAAGAACGCATGAAAGCCATGGGCCTAAAAGGCAGTGACAAGAAAGGCTTTATGGAATATAACAACGTAGTACTGCCTGAGGTAAGCGCTAGCCCAGTTGATGCAAAAATTAGAGTAGAGAAAGGCGGCTCTGATAATACAAGCATGGTGTACATGATTGTAAATCCGGCTGGCTCCAGCAACACGCAGGCTATTGCCGGCACAGCCACTACTACAGATTATTCCAGCGGAGCTTCTACTTTTTTATCCAATCTAACTACTACTACCGGTGACTACAGCTTGGAACAGGACATTAAAAAGCAGGAAGACGAAGTAAAAAAATCGGAGAAAAAACAGAATACCCTGGTAGATGATGGCAACGACATGCAAAAAAAATTGCAGCGGCTACAAAACGACATCGAAGAAAACCGGAAAAAACAAGCTGAACAGGTAACAGAAGTACAAAAGCAACGGGATGCTCTTACCATGCTTCAGGCTAAAAGAAGGGTGAAACCATAAGCAATTAATAATGGATAATTGACAATTGATAATTTCCATCAGGAATTTAGAAATACCAATCATCCTCAGCTCATTATCGATTGTCAATTAACTTTATGTTCATGATTATACCCTGGCTGTGCAAACTTTTCATTTTTTAGAAAGCTGCTATCGGTCAGCGTCATTAAGAAAGCTACTATCTGCCCCTTTTCAAAATTGGAAAGGGGCATTTTGTTTTTCAGCAAAGGGTCGGTAGTAGGCCCAACCGTCATTTTTTTACTGTAATGCTCCAGCACATCAAAAATGCTGTAGTACCGCCCATCATGCATATACGGAAACGTAAGCATCACGTTACGAAGTGATGGCACTTTGAATTTTAAGGAATCTTCCCGCTGGTGTGTTACACCCATACGGCCTACGTCTTTTAGAGTAGTATCGAGCGTAATGCCATTGTTACGATAACTATAATCGGTAAACAGCGGTGCCGGATGGCAAGAGACACATTTTTCCTGAAACATAGCGTAGCCCAGCCGCTCCGGCAGGTTGAAACTGTCTTTGCCCGCCACTACCCGATCGTACTTGCTGCTGGCACTTACCAGCGTAAGCAAAAACTGGCTGAGTGCCTTGGTGATGCGTTGCGTATTAATAACCGGGCTACCAAAAGCTTCTGTAAACAGCCGCCGGTAGCTGGTATCTTTTTTTAGTTTAATGATAATTGTATCTAGGTTTTCCGCCATTTCGTTGGGAGCGGTTAGTGGATGCAATGGTTGCAGATCCAGGTGGGTAATACCGCCATCCCAGTTGAAAGCTGTTTGCCAGGCCAGGTTTGCTAGGCTGGGAGCATTGCGGGTAGTAAACTGGTTATTGAAACCATGGCTGAGGTTATGCTCAAAGTTGGCCATGGCCGCAAAAGGCTGGTGGCAACTGGCACAGGGAAAATTTCCATCCTTGCTCAGGCGGCCATTGTAAAACAGGCGGCGGCCTAAGTCAATTCCCTCTTGTGTAAGCTGATTACTATCCAGCAGGTAGCGGATAGGCGGCCAGCCCGGCGGAATTGTAAGGGTTACTGGTGTTGGCTTTTTCCTTGTCTTGCTTGCAGGCAGCAGGGCCAGGCTAATGAAGGCAGCAAGTAATAAAAAGAGAAAAAACTTCATGATACGACCAATCGTACCAAATATAAGCCGGTAGCTGATGGCAGATGCTTTAAGAAAAGGTAAAACGAAAAAGCTGATATTTAATCAGGTACAGCAATACTAAACATGTGGCTATAATTATCTGCTATCTGCATGGCCTGCGGGCCGGGTGTCATGATAGATGCTTGGTCAGCAATTTTGAAGGGATACACACCGCTAAACCAGGTATTAATATCAGCTAAAATAGTAATTGGCTGCTGGCTAAAAACTGCGGGTTTAGGTAAAGGCAAACTTACTTTTCGTACAGCATTTTCGCCGGTGCGAAAACCTCCAATGTGGTAGGTAAAGTTGCTTTGCGGTGCCTTAGCCTGCGGTGAAGTCCCTTCCAGCTTTGCCATAATGTATCCACTGTTCCAGGTCCAGAACATGCCATTTGCCGGATCGAGGGCACCGGTTTGTACGCCACTTACATTTTTGGCGCTATCTACACCTATCTGAAAATAAATGGCTCGGATGGCTGGAAACGGGATATTGGCAGTAATGGTTTTGCTTTCCGGCTTCCGCTCGTCTATCAAAAAAGAAGTTTCCGGCAGGTTATATGTTTTGCCATTGGCACCTGTAACAACTAAATGACTGATATAATAGCGAAAATTGCGAACAGTAAAAGCTTCATCGTACGGATTGGAATAAGTAGAATCCAATTGTAGCAACCTGCTACCTACCTGGTTTTGAAAATGAATGGTTAGTGGAAATGACCTTTTTTTCTGCCCCCAAACAGTAGTACACAAAAGCATCAACCCAATAAAAACTTTTCCTTTTATGCCTGTTACCATTTTGTATTACTTCAAATAAGGTTCTAGCACCTGTTTACGACAAGCCAACAATTTTTTATGTCAACCATTTTACCTGCACACTGCCATACTCAAATTCCTCATCTGTTTCGACTATCTGCAACTTGCCTTCTTCCGAAATTCCCTTTACTGTGGCCATCATACTTCGGCTATCTACCTGTAGATGTACCTGGCTTTCTTTTTTGTATAAATAAGTATTGTAGTAGTGATGCACTAGTTCCCAGTTGCTGCCAGTGAGTTGTTGCCAGTAAAACAAAATTCGCTGATGCAGCACTTCGGTTAGATCTTCTATTGCATACCGTTGCCCGGTAATTTGGTATAGCGAAACGGCATTTGGTAAATATTCCGGAAAATCAGCCTGATTAATATTCATACCTGTACCGGCAATGGCCCATTTCCAGGTTTGGCCCTGCAAAATATTTTCTATTAAAATGCCCCCTGCCTTTCTGTCGTTCCAGTAAATATCATTGGGCCATTTGATGGTTACATTTTCCACGGCGTAATGCTTTATAAAAGAGTGGCAAGCGGCTGCTATAGTAGCGCTCAACCTAAACTGCTGCTGAATAGAAAGCGTTGTTGCATCCAGCACTGTACTCATCGTTATATTGTCGCCTTTGGCAGTTTCCCATTCTTTTCCCTGTTGGCCTTTGCCCCTTTTTTGCTCCAGCGCCAGCCAGGCCTGGCCTTGTACTGCCACACCTGCATGTGCCTGCCCCATGGCATAGTTGTTGGTACTGTCTACAGATTCCAGAATTGTTATTGTACTCATTTGCTGCGCTGTTTAGCCTCCAAAAAAAGGTTATATTTGATCAACCAAAAGTGAAGTGTTTCACTAACAATCGTTTTCCTATTTTAAACTATTTCTTATTTGGCATCTGTAGCATCCTCTGAAAATACGGTCACTACGCCACGGCGTACTGCTACCCGACTTACCCGCAGTTCAAAACTTTTTAAGGCTATCATTAAGGCTGTGCAAGATAAAAAGGCCAGCCGCATTGTATCTCTCGACCTTCGGAAAATAACCGAAGCCTCAGCCGATTTCTTTGTTATTTGTGAAGCTACTAGCACGGTACAGGTGAAAGCCATTGCCGACAGTGTAGACAACATTGTAGAACAGGAAACTGGTGAACGGCCTTACCGATCCGAAGGAGTACAATCGCTGAAATGGGTGCTGATAGACTATGTAAACATAGTAGTACACATCATGCAGCCGGAGGCCCGCACTTTTTATCAATTGGAAGAACTGTGGCACGACGCTCCATCTATGGAGCATGAAGGCTAATTAAAAAACCTTGCCGATCAACATGAAAAAAGGCATAGCATACCCTTGCTATGCCTGCGGCATTTATATAAATAAGGCAGCAAGCAACAGAAACGCTTGTTAAATTGTCCGGTACACTACAAACAATTTTGGCCCCATACGCATTATTGATTGATAATAACACTGAGAAAAACGGTCTATGTTACCAGAAGAACAACAAAGAGCAACTAAGAACAAGAATAACCCGGTTAACCGGCTGAACGACGATAAAAACCCACGCAAAGGACCCCGCCTAAGCATATACTGGATTTACGCCATCATTGCTGCTGTGCTTATTGGCACCCAGCTTTTCAACACAAAGAAAGACGCACGGGAAATAGATGAAAAAACGTTCAAGGAGGAAATGTACAAGGCTGGCGATGTTGAACGTACAGAAGAAGTGGCGAATAAACGGCAGGTTCGGGTATTCATTAAGCAGGAAAGCCTTAATAAACCCTACTATCAGGCTAAATTAAAAAGCAACGGGGCTAATGGTACCGCTATAGCAGGACCACAATTTCAGTTTCGGGTAACGGACTGGCAGGATTATAAAACAGGCCTGCGAGAATTTGCAAAAGCAAATAATCTTACTGAACTTAATTCCTCTTCTGTTGAAGAAGCAGAGTGGCTGGGACCCACCATACAATACCTGCTTTACATTGTAATGCTGGTAGGTCTTTTTGTAATAATGATGCGAAAAATGGGCGGCGCCGCAGCTGGTGGCGGCCCGGGTGGCATTTTCAATATTGG
>CAXTDG010000393.1:0-5080 GCA_964242675.1 uncultured Chitinophagaceae bacterium | reverse complement strand
CTTTAAACCTTAAACTGCTTTAGCTACTGCAAACCCATATTTGCAGGTACCCGCCTGGTACCGGTAGTGTTGCTGTCCAGGGAGTATTTGCTAAAATCCTGCTTGGCAGTAAAGCCGGTTCCATCCAGGTTTTGTACGTTTTTGATAAACATCTTCACCGCTTTATTACCATAAAAAAGCTGCTGCCCTTGATCCCACCACATTTCGTTGGTCTTGAGCGAATCGCCGGTAAGCAGGTTGTGTACCACTACGCTATCCTGTAGCAGCACTTTGCGTTCGTTGGGAAAGTAGCGGGAGTATTTGGCATCTACCACGCTTTCAATCAGCAGGGTGGAGTCTTTGTAAAAGTCAACATGTACACCTTTGGGAAATTCGATGTAGGGCGTATCAACGTGGTAATTGTTCATCAGTGGCGCAGTAAGGTGGGCCTTCATATTACCACCTTGGCTCATTAAAGTGCTGATGTCAGTAGCCTGTTCTATCTGCAGGTTCTTATTTTGCCCACTAAACCGGTTGATTTCATTGATACTGTTTTCACAACTGCACAAGGCAGCCATCAGCATGAAAAGCAGTAATGTAAAGCGAAATTTTACCGGCATGAACAAGTGGAATAGTGCAAAGCCAAAAATAGATGGAATACAAAGGCCGGTTGTAAAACGAAATGGTAAAGCCGTAGTGAATATTTAATAGTGAATGGTGAATGAAGAACTTGAGGTATGAATCATTCATCGTGAATGGATTCAAACAGTTATCTTTTTCTTCCGGTCTTTCAAACTTCCAGACTCCACCGCAGCACCGCCCAACATTCAGAACCTTAAACCTTAGACTTTAAACCTTAAACCCTGTATTAATCGTACCGGCGTTTCTGGAACCACGACAGATCGCTTAGAGAGAAACCTACGTGCAGCCTGAAGAAATTTTCTTTCAGCGCTGCTTTGTCATTGCCCCGCATACCAAACTCCAACCCCAGGTTGATGGTGGTAAGGTACTGACGCAGTGCATAGTTGTTGTGGTAAATAGGAATGCCAGCACCCAGCGTAACGGCATAGACAGGTAATTGATTGCCGCCAATATTTACATAGTCTTTTCCGTAATAAGCACCTGCCCGGTAGCTAATACGTTTTAAAACCTGCTGGCTGGTATAATCAGGTATAATCTGGCCACCTATTCGAAACAATGAACTATTAGCTAACTGCTCCTTTTGGCCATAGTTCGAGAACTTGCTCCACATAGCGCCATCGTATTGCAGGCCCAGCATCCAGGCATTAGCTTTTTGCAAAATGATACCTGCTGTATAAGAAGCCGGGAAAGTGATTTTGCCCTTTTGCCCGGTAGCCTGGTACACTGTATCAATGCTGTAAGTGCCGCCATTGGCATCGTAGTCAAACGTTTCCCGCAACACATCCCGGCTGCCATTCAGGTTGTTCTGAAGGTTGTACGTACCACCAATCTGCAGGTACATATCTTTTTTAAGCGTAGCCTGGTATTGTATGCCGCCCTCCAGAAAGATATTACCCAAAGAGGTGCTGGTAGCCGAATTACCTTTATAATAAGATGTATTTATACTATCCGCTGTAATAATGCGGCGGGTATTAATATCCTGCTGACCAAAATGATAACCGAAGTTGGCTCCAATGCTGAAGCCACCCCATTTTTTAGCCAGCCCTACAAACGCTTTGTACGTACCACCCTGGCCTTCGTACAACGACAACATACTATCGCCAAAAGAAGGCCGTTCGGCTGTTTGAATCTGATAGTTGATACGGGTAGCAGGGCGAAGGCCCAGCACCAGGCCAACGTTGTGTTTTTTGCTAATGGTCAACCCCAGCGTTACGTAGTTGAAAGAAAAGTTGCCGGAAGTGTATTTGCCGGTTTCAGCAGCATTTCGCATGGTGCGGCTTTCTATTTCGGTGCCCACATCAAATGTTACCCATTTAATATTGCTATACGATGCCGGGTTTAAGAAGTTGACCGACTGCAAATCGGTATATGCCGAAGTAAGGCCGCCCATTCCCCGGTTGAGGGCATTACCGCTCATGTTTACATCGCCCAGGCCGTAACGGCTGTAGGGAGAATTGATTTGGGAAAAAGAAAAAACAGCAAGGGAGCAGAATACAGTGGTGAGTACGCTACGCAGTTGGTTGGTTGATTGTACAGATCGCATATAGTCCTTTAAACAAAAAATCGGGGTCGGCAAATATCCCGCTTTTAAGATGGGGCAGCAAGTGAACAGCATCGCCCCCGGTTAAAAACACGTTAAATGCCTTGTACTTTTGGCTATACGTCGCTACAAATCCGTCAATCTCGGCTGCCATGCCCAGCACCACACCACTTTGAATGTTGGTTTTGGTATCGTACCCAATGAGCGGCACATTCCATTCCGGCTCCACTATGGGCAGCAAAGCCGTGTACGAATTCAGCGCTTTCATACGCATATACAGGCCAGGGGAAATGCCCCCGCCCAGGAATTCAGTCTTTACATTCAGAAAATTGTAGGTAATACAGGTGCCAAGGCCAATAATGAGATTATTGCAGTTTGGCTTTTGTAAAACCGCCGCCGCACAAAGAGCCAGCCGGTCGGCCCCAATAGTTTCGGGCTTGCCTACTGGGGTAGTAAAATTGAGCTTGCTGCTCCCCGCCGCCAGCCGGTGAAATTGGGTACGGCGGTGCAGCAAATTATCAATGGCGGGGTCGTGATGAATGACGGATGATAAGATGGACTGCACCGGTTGGTAATCATTCAGTAATTGTGCTATCGCCTCCGGCAAATGATCGTCGGGAAGCGAAACCGTTTTTTGCAATTGCCCGTTTGAAAAAAGGGCGGCTTTGCAGCGGGTATTACCAAAGTCGAGGCAGAGAACCATAAGCTGGAAGAAGGCAGTCGACAGTTGGCAGGAGAAGCGTAACTAATCTGGCTTTCCTGTTTAATTGAGTGCTGTCGTCTGCTATTTTAAAAGGCAGATGAATAAAATGTTTATTGAAAAATCATGAATTCCCTGTCGACTGCTGACTGTCGACTAACTCATAAATCAAATCCTTTCAAATCCCGGAAATGACCGTTGAGTTTTATTTTTTGCTTCAGGTTTTCAATACCCGCCACCATAGGAATGATCTTGCCCAGGTGGCGTTTCAGGTATTCCTGCCGCTGGTCTTCCCGCAATAGTTGCAGCAGTTCAAATTCTTCTTCCAGGCTCATGCCGGCGTGGTGGGCTATATCGTAGGTACGCAGTTCGGCATCGGGTTTCTTAAACTCTTTCGAAATACTGAGCAACTTATGCAGCTCCCGGATAGACTGTAGCAACTTTTGAACTTGCGACATCCTTATGAAATCACGATTTTCTGGATAGTTGACAATAGCGCCGCTGTACAACTTGCCTGGTATTTCTTTAATTACTTCCAGTATGCGGAAGATATCGCCGCCACGGGTGCGGATATCCATTTTGCCATCTTCGTGTACTGCTACTACTTCGGTTATGTTTACCAGGGTGCCAAAGTCCTGTATATGATCATTAATAACGACCGGTATGCCAAACGGCTTGTTTTCTGCAAAGCACTCGCTGATGAGTTGCTTATAACGTTCTTCAAAAATGTGCAGATTCAGGTCTTCGCCAGGGTAAACAACAATTCCAAGCGGAAATATGGGGATGAAGTTGGTCATAATATTCAGTTGTCAGTAATCAGTTAGCCAGTTGTCAGTAATGAAGTATAGTTTGAAAAGTTGCACATAATACTGACCACTGACTACTGGCTAACTGATTACTGTCTTGCAATATAAAGCAGATCAGGTAATGGGCGCAGTGTTCAAATCTTCAATCAATGCTAAAATTTTATCCCGTCCAAGCCCCTTTACCGCACTGGTAACGAAGTGCCGTGGCAAAAACTGCCAGGTAGCTTTTAAACTGTTTAAAAAGCTGTTTATATTTTTAGCTACTACGCTTTGCTTTTCCTTATCGCTTTTGGTAAATACCAGGCTAAACGGGGTTTCCCAGCGGCCCAGATCGTGCAAAAAATCAAGATCAATTTTTTGCGGTTCCAGTCGGCTGTCTATCAGCACAAATACGTGCCGCAGATTTGTTCGCAGGCGTAAGTAGTGCTCAATCATCTGCTGAAAATTGTTGCGTTGGCGCTGGCTCACCTTGGCATAGCCGTAGCCCGGCAAATCGCTCAAAAACCAGGCGGTTACTGGGCCTTTCTCACCATCCGGTGTACTAAGGATGGTAAAATGATTGATGAGTTGCGTTTTGCCGGGTGTAGAAGAAGTTTTTGCCAGTTTTTGCTTATTGGTAAGCATATTCAGCAGCGAAGATTTGCCCACATTGCTCCGACCAATAAAGGCATACTCCGGCCGGTCGGGGGCAGGGCATTTGGTATAGTCGGGGCTGGAAATGACGTACTCCGCTTTGATAATGTTCATGCGCCGAAGGTAAGTCAACAGAGGACAGTCGGCAGAGGACAGGAAAACCGTGTTTTTTTGAAGCAAGCTTTTAATTTTTTTTTGAGGCAGTAAAGCAAGTAGTTTCTCTTAATTGAGCACAAAAGTTAAATAAGTTACGGTTCACCCTGCCAACTGTCTTCTACCGACTACTTTACCACCACCGATTTTTCCTTCAGCACAATTTCCGCTGATGAGTTATCCATTTCGCTATAGCGGATAATGACGTGGCCGGGGTGGCTACTGTCTTTTTCAATCGGGATAACGCCTTTCTCCCATTGGTCGCAATAGGTAGAAAAATCCGGAACAGCATTTATCCATTTACCACTTTTTAAGGTGTACACATGGTAGCCGCTCCAGCAACTGCTAAACCAATCGGGCAGCAGTCCTATCTCATCGCTTTGGTCACCATTCAGGTCGCCGTGGTTAATGGGCAGGCCACCAATGCATTGCTTCACTGCAATAGCAGGTATAGTAGGATCGCTGAATTTTAGATAACTGGTGCAATCTCCATTTACACAATCGGTACCGCTGCTATCAATAGCAGGTGGCACCAACCATACCTGTTCTTTTTTGCCATCGCCATTGAAGTCGCCCTCTGTAGCTTCTTTAGGAACGGCAGTAGTGGCTGGTTGTGTTGCTATGCTG
>CAXTDG010000392.1:0-5080 GCA_964242675.1 uncultured Chitinophagaceae bacterium | reverse complement strand
GTGCGGTATTTTGCCGAATCCTTTAACTTGACAATGCGATTTATATGAGTCTATGGAAGAAATTAAGGCTCGTCAGCAAAACGGGAGCGGTTGAAACGCAGAAAATCCTACAACCATTCGGGCGACTAAATACACCAATCTTTTCAAGGCACCGTATGCATTGCCCGCTTTTTTCGATTATGAAGAAGGACTGGCTGCAGCTAAGAAATTGAATAAACCGGTGATGATTGACTTTACCGGCCACACCTGCGCCAACTGCCGAAAAATGGAAGCGGGTGTGTGGATAGACCCAGCAGTGCAACAGAGTCTACGTAATGATTTTGTGCTGATACAATTATATGTAGATGATAAAACGGATCTGCAGGATAATGAAGTGTACAAAGACAAACAAGGTCATACCATCAGCACACTGGGCGATAAAAATCTTGACTTAGAGTACAATCGTTTCGGCGATGTTTCCCAACCACTGTATGTGTTTTTAGATACAAAAGGAGAGATGCTATTTCCAAAAGGTGTTGGCTATAGCGATGTAGGAACGGTTGAAAAATTCTTAAATCATTTGAACTTGGTGAAAACAGAATTTGCAAAACGGAAACAATAGCTGTTTTGTTCTTCAATTTATCATACAAAAAAATCCTCTCCGGAAATTTTCGGAGAGGATTTTTAGTTTGGTGTCACCCTATATTAGCCGTCTGTTTCTTTTATGGTACCTGCAATCGTTATTATTACTGGTAATATTCTTCAGATAGAAATACGGGGTGACGGTTCGTTCTGCAGTTATTTTGATTATTTACTCCTTATCAATTCTCATGCTAGTTGGCACCTGATGCAAACACGAAAACCAGCACCGGGAGGCGCTGGTTTTTGATAGATGTTGTATTGGAAAATTAAGAGGTATACAACCCCTTCATTATAAAGCGATTTGCTTTTCAACCATCATTTTCCGCAGGTTGATCAGGCCATAACGCATACGTCCTAAAGCCGTGTTAATGCTGCAATTGGTCATGGCAGCAATTTCCTTAAAGCTTAAGTCGGCATAATGGCGTAGCACAATTACCTCTTTTTGTTCTTCTGGCAACAGTTCGAGCATTGTACGTACCCGGTCATAGCTCTGACGCTTGTTGATAGCCGTATCAGCACTGGTATCATCTACTAGCATCCAGTTGAACAGTTCACTTCCATCCATTGTTTTAATAGCTGGAGATCGCTTCACCTTACGGAAATGGTCTACACACATATTGTAGGCAATACGCATGGCCCATGGCAAAAATTTGCCTTCTTCCTGGTAACGACCCTGCCGGATGGTATCAATAATCTTGATAAAAACATCCTGAAAGATGTCCTCGGCAAGGTATTTGTCTTTTACCATGAAGTAAATAGAAGAAAAGATTTTGTCTTTGTAACGATTTACCAACGTTTCAATCCCCGAAACGTTGCCGGCGGCGTACGTCTCTATTAGTTGGTTATCCGTTAAATGGGGTAGCCCAGCCATAGCATTTTAATTTTTAGAAGTAAAACAGGAATAATACAGGATACAGGAATGTATAAATGCTATATAGGCACTACTGGTTTTTAAATGTCTGCACCAAATTAAGATAAATTAACGTGGTACGCTGCATGGAATATTGTTAAATAAAATTAAAGAACAACTTTCAATCCGAGGCACATTTTGATATTGAATTTTTACGAAATTTTTTGCCCTTTGGTTTAATAATATTTGATATTTTCTTGTCAACTCCTTCATTTAAATGTTGTTATCTACTGAATTAGAAGTAAAGCCCATAACTTGTAACGATGTGCCTACTTTTCAGCAATAATTTTATTAATAAAGTTTCTCTTTTTTATCATAATGCAGATAGCAACTGGAGTAATTAGTTTATTCAGGTTGTCAATATTTCGAAATAGAAATGTTTTGGTGTGTTTTATTATATTTGGTTAAGCTGATGCCGTTATATGCTTAGGGGTCAAGATTTTACTGTATTTATTTGAGATGAGCCTGTTGAGTGAACTGCATTTTCTCTTAAGGCCCGAAGCCCACCAACATGAAAACAAATTTACCCTGCTACCAGTACATAGTTCCTGTATACCTTTTCTTTTTTGTTTTTTGCCTTACCAGTTATACCCAGGCACAGAAAGCCCCCGTACCTTCTCCAAACGCAGAATCTTTCAATAGTAGGCTGGCTACTGTACCATTACTATTTACAGAAAATAAGGGACAGGTAGCTGATAAAGCAGGCAACCCCCGACCTGATATACTTTTTACTGCCCATAGCGCCGGGATAAAAATATACCTGACTGCTACCGGTATCCATTACCAGTTTGAAAAAACGATACTGCCGGAAGGATACGAACCGGATGAACGAAAAGTAAAAGATAGGGAAAAGCAGGAGGCATTGCGGAAACAGATTGCAACACAAACCAGCCGTTTTACCCTTTCCCTGAAAGGTGCTAATCCTACACTCCACATCCGCAAGGAGGTTCAGAATGCTTACACCGAAAACTTTTACTTAGCCAACTGTGCCGTTACCGGTGTGCATACCTACGAACGGCTGGTATATGAAAATGTGTACCCCGGCATTGATTGGGTGATTTATTCAAGAAATCAGCATTTGGAACATGATTTCATTGTGCATCCTGGTGCTAATCCTTCTTTGATAAAACTGAAAGTAACGGATGCAAAGGCAAATATTGTAACAGGTGGTAGACTTGTAATGACAACAGAATTGGGTGAAGTAAAAGAAGCTGCTCCAGTTTCTTATTGTGACGGCGAAAAAGTATCTACCGCTTTTCGGCGGGCAGCAGATGGTAATATTAGTTTTGCCATTGAAACATGGAATAAAAGTAAAGATCTGAAAATTGATCCTTCTGTGACATGGGCTACTTATTATGGGGGAAATAATTGGGATATAGGCTATTCCTGTACTTCAGATTTACAAGGTAATGTATACATGAGTGGTTATACAGAATCTTCCTCTAATATTGCCTCTGGTGGTTTTCAAAACGTTTACGGAAGAAATGATGATGCTTTCCTAGTAAAATTTGGTAGTAATGGCTCAAGGTTATGGGCCACTTATTATGGAGGCAGTGGTTCAGAGTATGGTTATTCCTGCGCCCTAGATACATCCGGAAATGTATATTTAGCTGGCAGAACCTCTTCTACTACCGGGATAGCTTCCGGAGGTTTTCAAAATATTTATGGCGGTGGATACAACGATGCTTTTTTAGTAAAGTTTAGTAGTAGTGGAGTAAGGCTTTGGGCTACTTATTACGGTGGGGACAATGATGATAATGGCTTTTCCTGTGTCATTGATGTTTTAGGTAATGTATATATAAGTGGTTGTACTGGTTCACTTTCTAATATTGCTTTCAATGGTTTTCAAAGTATTCCTGGTAGCAATGCTGGTCTTTATGATGCTTTTTTAGTAAAGTTTAGCAGTAGCGGAGTAAGGTTATGGGCCACTTATTATGGAGGAGGAGATTCGGATTTTGGGTTTGCCTGTATTGTAGACACAATGGGTAATATATATTTAGCTGGTAAAACATCATCTATTAACAATATTGCTTCCGGAGGTTTCCAAAATACTAATGGTGGCGAAGATGCATTTCTAGCAAAATTTAATAGCAGTGGAATACGATTATGGGCCACTTATTATGGTGGTAGTAGTTCAGAATGGGGATATTCATGTGCAGCTGATATGTCTGGCAATGTATATTTAAGTGGTTACACTTCATCTACATCCGGGATAGCTTCCGGAGGTTTTCAAAATACTCTTGGAGGTGGCGGAATCGATGCTTTCTTAGTGAAATTTGACAGCAATGGTGGGCGACTCTGGGCTACGTATTATGGTGGCAATGATATAGACGACAGTCGATCTTGTGCTGTAGACGGTTATGGGAATGTGTATCTGGTTGGTAGAACTTTTTCTACGACTGGAATTGCTGCTGGTGGTGTACAAAATATATATAAAGGTGGTCAAGACGCTTTTGTAGTAAAGTTTAATAGCAATGGTGGAAGGGTTTGGGGAACTTATTATGGAGGAAACGGTGAAGATGATGGCTACTTTTGCAGTAGTGATCCATTAGGTAATGTTTACTTTAGTGGAACTACTTCCTCTACTTCCAATATAGCTTCTAGTGGTTTTCAAAATACATATGGTGGGAGTGCTTACGATGCCTATTTAGTAAAAATCAGTGATCCCAATCTTACAGGTTTCACCTCTATCGCCAACGGCAACTGGAATAATCCTGCGATCTGGTCTGGCGGTGTAGTACCAACCGCTGGTTCGGTGGTGATCATCAATACCACCGTTACCGTTACAGCAAATGCTTCCTGCTATTCGCTAACGGTTAATCCTTCCGGGTCAATAACCGTTAGCCCAGGTATCAATTTAACTGTATTGAACTAATTTTTTTTACACTTCAGTTAGTAAAATTGCTACAACTGATTTTTTAAGCATTTTCGGTTTAAAGAAAGCTTTACACAAAACTGCCAACTTCCGGCTTCCTAATCTGTTTAGCTGCTATACCTTTCCACGGTCTAAAAGTGTAAAGTATTTTCATGCAGCAAGTAGTACCAGTAGCAAATAAAAAAGTTTCGCTCAAAAGCTCCGATTCCATTTTTATAAAAGGTGCCCGTACCCACAACCTCAAAAATGTGGACGTGGCGTTTCCTTCCAATAAACTCATAGTTGTAACTGGCGTAAGCGGTTCCGGCAAGTCGTCCCTTACTATTGATACCCTTTTTGCCGAAGGCCAGCGCCGCTATGCCGAAAGCTTGAGCGCCTACATCCGCCAGTTTATGCAGCGGATGGATAAGCCTGATGTAGATTATATAAAAGGCCTGCGTCCTGCCATAGCCATTGAGCAAAAAGTAAGTGCCCGTACGCCTCGTAGTACCGTTGGCAGCATGACAGAAACCTACGACTACTTGCGCCTGATGTATGCCCGTATTGGCAAAACCATTTCGCCGGTAAGCGGTCGAGAGGGGAAAAAAGGCTCTGAAGATGATGTGGTAAACGCCATTGCCGGGTTAAAGGAAGGTAGCGAAGTGCTGCCGCTGGAGGATTATCACCGACATAAG
>CAXTDG010000391.1:0-5090 GCA_964242675.1 uncultured Chitinophagaceae bacterium | reverse complement strand
AATTGAAAAAGAATCAGATGAACAGGAAGTTGCTGTTACAGAAAAAAGGAAGGTAAATACAGAGCAAGCCAAATACGCCTTAGGTAAATCAAAAAACATTATCAGCATTGCAAACGATATTACTGCTGCTGAAAATGGCTTGCTCAATTCTTCGCTTATTTCTCCCCCGTTGGGGGAGAGAGAGCGGGCAACTCCCGTTCTCGGTATCACCGGTACCGGCGGCGCAGGCAAATCTTCTGTTACCGATGAACTGGTTCGCAGGTTTTTAAGCACATATTCTGATAAAACCATCGCCGTTATTTCGGTTGATCCTTCTCGTAAAAAAACAGGCGGCGCATTGCTGGGTGATCGTATTCGGATGAATGCCATTTCACATCCCCGCAGTTATATGCGTAGTCTTGCTACACGGGAAGATAACAGTGCCATGAGCGGCGCAGCATCGGCAGCTATTTCCATTTGCAAACAAGCTGGCTTTGACCTCATCATTTTAGAAAGTGCAGGCACTGGCCAAAGCGATGTAAGCATAGTTGATAATTGCGATGTAAGCTTGTATGTAATGACGCCGGAATACGGCGCTGCCAGCCAGTTAGAGAAGATTAATATGCTCGACTATGCCGATGTTATTTGTGTAAACAAAGCAGACAAGGCAGGCGGATTGGATGCCCTGGCCGATGTAAAAAAACAGTATCGCCGCAATCATGGTTTATGGACAGCGAAGGATGAAGAATTGCCTGTTGTAAGTAGCATTGCATCGAAGTTTAATGATGGGGGTATTAATCATTTGTTTACGTTGCTAATGGAAAAAATTAGCAACAAAACAGGCATTAAGTTTTCATCTGAAAAAGGCTTTTCATTCTCACAAAATATTGAGAGCAAAAAGGCAGTCATCATGCCTGCTTCACGTACTCGCTATCTCAGTGAAATTTCAGGAGAAGTAAGACATTATAACCAGTTGTCAAAAGACCAGGCAGTTGTTGCTTCCAAGTTGTATAAATTAAAAGGAGCAACTGCACAGTTAGAAGAAAGCTTTACAAAAAATAAAAACGCTGCTGAAACGGAAACAGGTGCTGAAATAGCAATCGATTATTTAAATGTTGAAATAGAAAAAGTTAGCCGCCAACTCTACCCACTTTGTAAAAAACTAGTAGAGGAATGGCCGGAAACAAAAGCTCGTTACGAGAAAGAATTTTTTGAATACGATGTACGTGGAAAGATCATTCGGCAGCCCCTTTTTACTGAAAGTCTGAGTAGTACAAAAATTCCCAAAATTGCAGTGCCACAGTTTAATGACTGGGGTGATATTTTGCTATGGCGGGTGCAGGAAAATTTTCCCGGGAAATTTCCTTATACGGCAGGTGTTTTCCCATTAAAAAGAGAAGGGGAAGACCCAACAAGGATGTTTGCCGGCGAAGGTGGACCAGAGCGTACTAATAAGCGTTTTCACTACCTCAGTTTTGGGCAGCCAGCCAATCGTTTATCCACGGCGTTTGATAGCGTAACGCTTTATGGAGAAGAGCCAGCTATTCGCCCAGATATTTATGGAAAAGTTGGTAACAGTGGCGTAAGTATTGCCACCGTAGATGATGCCAAAAAACTGTATAGCGGTTTCGATTTGTGCGACCCAAAAACATCGGTGAGCATGACGATTAATGGTCCTGCTCCCATGCTGCTGGCTTTTTTTCTAAATGCTGCCATTGACCAGCAATGCGAAAAATATATTTTGGAAAATGGTTTGCGGGAAGAGGTAAATCAGATTATTGAAGGCAAATACAAGCTAGAAGATTTACCCCGTTATATGGGTACGGATGGCAATGCTGTCAACCCGCAAAAAGGTGATTTGATTGGTAATCTGCCACAGGGAAATAATGGACTAGGATTACGATTGTTAGGCATTAGTGGCGATGAAGTGTTGCCAGCAGACATTTACCAACAAATAAAAGCGAAAGCCTTACAGCAGGTACGAGGCACCGTTCAGGCGGATATTCTGAAAGAGGACCAAGCACAAAACACCTGCATTTTTTCAACAGAATTTGCCCTGAAATTAATGGGTGATGTGCAGCAGTATTTTATTGATGAAAAGGTGCGAAATTTTTACAGCGTCAGCATTAGCGGATATCATATTGCGGAGGCTGGTGCTAATCCTGTTACGCAGTTGGCATTTACGCTGGCCAATGCGTTTACCTATGTAGAATATTACTTGAGCCGGGGCATGCATATCGATGATTTTGCCCCTAATCTTTCTTTCTTTTTCAGCAATGGAATGGATGCGGAATACAGTGTGATTGGCCGGGTAGCTCGCCGCATTTGGGCGAAGGCCATTAAGCATAAATATGGTGGTGATAGCCGTAGTCAGAAATTGAAATACCATATCCAAACCAGCGGCCGCAGCCTGCATGCACAGGAAATTGATTTCAACGATATCCGCACTACGCTACAGGCACTGTACGCCATTTACGACAACTGCAACAGTCTGCACACCAATGCCTACGACGAAGCTATTACCACACCTACGGAAGAAAGCGTTCGTCGGGCTATGGCTATTCAATTAATCATTAACAAAGAAGCGGGCAGCAACAAAACAGAAAACTTTATTCAGGGCTCTTTCATCATTGAAGAATTGACCAACCTGGTGGAAGAAGCAGTGTTGGTAGAGTTTGACCGCATCAATGAACGGGGCGGCGTATTGGGCGCTATGGAACGCATGTATCAACGCAATAAAATTCAAGAAGAAAGTATGCACTACGAAATGCAAAAGCATACCGGTGAATTGCCACTGATTGGTGTCAATACCTTCCTCAGCAAAAAAGGCAGCCCTACACTTTCGGTAAAAGAAGTGATACGGGCAACAACGGAAGAAAAAGATCTGCAGATTGAAAACCTAGAAGCTTTTCATCAACGAAATAAAGAAACCAGTGATGCTATGCTGCAACGGTTAAAAGATGTGGCTATTGCCAATGGAAACCTGTTTGCCGAACTGATGGAAACGGTGAAGCACTGCAGCCTGGGGCAATGAACGCATGCTTTGTATAAATTTGGGTGGCAGGATAGAAGAAATATGTAAACAATCACAACGCAGCGTTGTAAGCCGCTGCCCTAGGGAGCGGCGTTTGTTTTATGAAACTTTCTTTCTCCGAAACCAATCTTCCTTTTCAATATCCTTTTACCATTAGCAAAGGCACCAAAACGCACCAGCCAGCCATTGTAGTGGCGCTGGAACATTTGGGCTGGCGAGGCTACGGCGAAGCACCAGCTATTAGTTACTACAACGTAACTACGGAAGGGATGCTGGCGGTATTGAAAGCAAAGAAAATGTTCATCGAAAAGTTTGCCTTTACTACGCCCGACCGTTACTGGCATTACCTGCACCACTTGCTGCCCGTTCATCCATTCATTGTGTGTGCACTAGACATAGCCGCCTGGGATATGTTTGGAAAACTAAAGCGTAAACCGCTATGGCAACTCTTCAATGCGGACATCAGCAAGATGCCCCAAACAGACTACACCATTGGCATTGACAGCATTGAAAAGATGATAGAAAAAATGCAGGCAAAGCCTTGGTCTATTTATAAAATAAAGCTGGGAACAGATAACGATATAGCCATTGTAGAAGCACTACGAAACCATACAGATGCTACCTTTCGCATAGATGCAAATGCGGCCTGGACGCTACCGGAAGCCATTGAAAAAATCGACGCTCTTAAAGGCTTAAACGTAGAATTAATTGAACAACCGCTGGCAAAAGATGACTGGGAAGGCATGAAGAAATTATATGAAGTTTCGCCTCTGCCCTTGTTTGCCGACGAAGCCTGTGTAAAAGAAGAAGATGTGGACAAATGCGTCGGGCATTTTCATGGAATAAACATAAAACTGACCAAGTGCAGTGGCATTACGCCTGCCCTGCGAATGATAACGAGAGCAAGAGAATTAAACCTCGAAGTAATGATTGGCAGCATGAACGAAAGCAGCATTGGTTCGGCAGCCATTGCCCACTTGGCACCACTGGCTGATTATGTAGATGCTGATGGCCCGCTGCTGCTTTCCGAAGATATTGCTACGGGCTTGCAGTATGAGGCTGGAAATATTACACTTTTAGATGCACCAGGACTAGGAATTGTGCCGAAGGAAGGCTTGTTTGGATAAATCAGATGGGGAGTTTTGCAGAGCAGCAAAAATCAAAATGTTATGGTTTTGCTGTTGACTGTCCACCGCTGACTGCTATCTATTACATTTGCCAAATTTTTGTAGCGGAATGAGCAGTAAACAAACAGCCCTTTTAGTTTTAGAAAACGGAACCGTCATTACCGGAACGGCCTACGGCAAAGAGGGTACCACTTCCGGCGAATTGTGCTTTAATACAGGTATGACCGGCTACCAGGAAGTTTTTACCGACCCTAGTTACTACGGGCAGGTGTTGATTATGAACACTGTACACGTGGGCAACTATGGCGTAAAAAAGGCCGATGTGGAAAGCAATTCGGTAAAAATAAAAGGGCTGATTGGCCGCAACCTGGAAACGGATTTCAGCCGCATGCAGGCCGATGGTGACCTGAACCACTACTTGCAACAAAACAATATCGTAGCCATTGACGGCGTAGATACCCGTGCCCTGGTAAGCTTGGTGCGTACGGAAGGTGCCATGAACTGTATGATTAGCAGCGATGGTAAAACCGCCGAAGAACTAAAAGCTGAACTGGCGCAAGTTCCTTCTATGAATGGGTTGGAACTGGCTTCCATTGTTTCTACTACCGAGGCTTACAACGTGGGTAACCCAGATGCTCACAAACGGGTGGCAGTGCTGGATTTTGGCATTAAGCAAAACATCCTGAACTGCATGACCGAACGGGATATGTACACCAAAGTTTTCCCGGCAAAAGCCAGTGTACAAGAAATAATGGCGTTTGAACCAGACGGCATTTTCATTAGCAATGGCCCCGGAGACCCTGCTGCTATGGATTATGCCATCGATACGATCAAAGGATTGGCCGAAATGAACAAGCCGATGTTTGGCATTTGCCTGGGCCACCAGTTGCTGGCATTGGCGCATGATATTCCTACTTACAAATTGCACCACGGCCACCGTGGCCTAAACC
>CAXTDG010000390.1:0-5103 GCA_964242675.1 uncultured Chitinophagaceae bacterium | reverse complement strand
GGCGCCATCGCCCAAAGTGGCTACTTACGATCTGCAGCCCGACATGAGTGCCCAAGACCTAACCGAAAAACTGCTGCCCGAAATTGACAGCGAAGAGCCATCGTTCATCTGCCTCAACTTTGCCAATACCGATATGGTGGGCCATACTGGTGTTTTTAGTGCTGCTATTAAAGCAGCCGAAACAGTGGATAATTACGTTAGCCAGATTGTAACCCACGCCCTCGACCATGGCTACACGTTATTCATTTTGGCCGACCACGGCAATAGCGACTTTATGATTAATGCCGATGGTAGCCCTAACACCCAGCATACCACCAACCCGGTTCCATTTTTTATAGTGGACAAAACCTGGAGTGGCCCGGTAAAAGAAGGCAAATTGGGCGACGTAGCACCTACTATTCTTACATTTATGGGTGTACCTATCCCTAAAGAAATGACGGGTGATGTGCTGGCTGTTCGATGATTTTCAACAGAACCTAAATGGATAAACTTTTACGAATAGAACAAGATAGAAGAATTATTCTGCCAGAAATCTATAAAGATTTTTATTGGACTTGTTCAGGGTTTACACCAGAGAAGCTAATAGGAACTGACCTTATAAATGACCACAGTAATGATCTTGCTTACTGGGCCATGGACTTATTAGAAGAAGATGAAGTAGATAATTTTCTGCAACCGGATGATTTTGTTTTCATGATGCACCAGGGATATATTTTCTGGTACTTTAAGGCAGATGGTAATGATGATCCACCTGTATTTAGTTATAGTGAGGTTGACAGAGAACGCAAAAATTGTGGTAGCTTATCTTCTTTTGTAAAAGAGTTTATTTAAACTTCTGGCGACTTTACAGGAAAGGCATTTACACCTGTAAATGCCTTTCCTGTAAAATTTATTTCTTATCCTTAACAACTTGTTCTTAACCATTTCTGATTGTTTCTTGTCGATTCGTTTTTATCCCTTTTATAATGCAACAACAGCCGCCACCTCCTGTAAAAGAAAAGAAGAAAAGTAAAGTCCGCTGGGGTAAAATTATCCTGTGGGTGCTGGTGCTTACGTTCGTGGCTATCCAGTTTTTTCAGCCAGATAAAAACAACTATAGCATCGATAAAAGTCATGATATTGGAAATATCGTCGCTATCCCCGGTAGCGTAGATACGTTGTTGCAGGCCGCTTGCTACGACTGCCACAGCAACAATACCCGTTACCCGTGGTATACCAATATTCAGCCGGTAGGGTGGTGGCTTCGCAATCATATTAATAATGGTAAACGACACCTCAACTTTAATGAATTTACTACGTACTCACCCGAAAAGCAGGCCGATAAGCTGGAAGAAGTAATTAAAAGCCAGCAGGAAGGCTGGATGCCACTGGATAGCTACACCTGGATACACAAAGATGCCAGGCTAACCGAGGGGCAAAAGCAACAGATCATTGCCTGGGCCAACGACGTGAAAAAGGCAATTGGCAACAAGCAATAAGCAACCGGGGCAAGTAAAAGATGTAAGAAAATAGAAAAGGAGCAATGGTTTAAGCCGTTGCTTTTTCGTTTGAAAGCAATTCCGCAGGTAATAATGCCGGAGCCGCATACCCTGGTGCTACTTTGCCATATTTGTCCGTTGCACCAATCACCCTCGCCGGGTATAGAGATGCCATGCGAATGGCTTCATCCAACGAAATACCACAATGCTGTACGGCATTTACCACTGCCTGTTGCAGCGTAAGGGCTGAGCCGCTTAAAGTGCCATTGGGTAAAACATACCGGTACTCTTTTAAAATATGACGATAGGGGCCAACCTTACATTCCGTTACTGCATCTGTTATAAAGAAAAGCCTTTCACCCATAGCCAGCTTAGCCAATCTTACCATTTCATAATCTACATGAATACCATCGGGGATGATAGACGCAGCAGGTGCATAGTTCATAGCTGCCACCGGCAAACCCGGTTTCCTGTGGTGAATGCTGCTCATGGCATTGAACAGGTGCGTAACGGTAGTAATGCCTTTGCCGAAACCTGCTTTTGCTATTTCTACAGTTGCATTGCTGTGTCCCGCAGAAATAACAACACCTGCTTCCTGTATCATCTGTACAATTTCGGGGCTGCAAGTTTCCGGCGCTACAGTTATCATCTTTATAACACCTTTTGCCCGTTGAAGTAGCTCCCGTATTTCGGCTATCCAAGGCGTATGTATCCATTCCTCCACGTGGGCACCTCTTTTCTCCGGGTTGATGAAAGGCCCTTCCAGGTGCATTCCCAAAATGCCTTTTCCCCCTTTTTTCCAATAGTCTTTTATCGCATCAATGCATTGAAGAATGACATCCATGGGCTGCGTAGCAATGGTAACCAGGCAGGCAACCGTACCATTTTGCAAATTGTGTTCATACAAAGCTTGCAGGCTCTCCGGCTGTGGGTATGCCGAAAACAATTTGCCGCCAGCACCATATATCTGTAAATCTAAAAAGCCTGGAACGATGCGTTTACCCTGAGCATCTTCAACCGTCATGTCAGTTGGTAGTTTATCTCTTGGCATTACAGCTTCAATTACCTCATCAGCTACAATAACTGCATGATTTTCCAGCCAGTCTTCGCCGGTAAAAATGGGCGCATTGATGTAAGCAACTGGCATGGGTATCATTTGGGAACGAAAGATAATCAGGATGCAATAACCAACTCACCATTCTGGTACACCGGCAGCACATTGGCTACATCAATGGTGGTGCAGTACTGCATATCGGGCTCTAGCCCATAAGCCGATAGCCGGTGAAAATGGGTTGTTTTTTTAATAAACTCCCACATATTGTCTTTCACTGTTTGGTATAGGGTTTCAGCACCCAGGCTGCTATCATCATGTATGGTAAAGTGGTTTTTTATCCGGCTTACCACAGCTCCGGCAAACAAGCTGTCTTCCATATTTACCCGATCCTTCCAGGCGGCGCAGGCCAGTAGTACATTTTTATTTTGCGCTATCAGGTAGTCGCATACGGCACTCAGGTTAGGAAACGAGCCGGTAATAATAGCCTCCGCCTTTTGCGCCAGCGCCATGTACAGCAGTTTTGTGCCATTGGTAGTGGTTAGTACCAGCGTTTTCCCTTCCACAAAGTCCCGGCTATATTCAATAGGGGAGTTGCCGTATTGCAGGCCTTCCGCAATTTTACCGTCCCGTTCGCCAGCAGTAATGCCGCCCACTTTCTGGCCCAGTTCTATACATCGGGCTACCGTATCTACCGGCAGTACCCGTGTGGCGCCGTTGTACAAAGCCGTTGCAATAGTACTGGTAGCTCTGAATACATCAATGATTACTACAATAGAGTCACTTATATCATACAGGGGTAACAGCGCCGGGGAGTAGCAGGTAAATAATGTCGGTTTAGTAGAATCACTCATGATGCAGCAAAAAAAGTAAAATAAGCGGTACGAGTTTAAAATTGATACCCGGGATTATTTCAATAAAATGAGAAAATAATACGCTAGAACAAGTGGACTAAACAGCCATTTTAAAGGAAATATCATTCGCTGTTCCACTTTGAAAACCTGTTGTGAAAGTTTCAGAAGCCTCTGTAAAAGCTCCAACCAGCATCGTAAAAGCTTCAACTAACATCGTAAAACCTTCAGAAGACATCGTAAAAGCTTCAACTAACATTATAAAATCTTCAGAAGACATCGTAAAAGCTGCAACTAACATCGTAAAACCTTCAGAAGACATCGTAAAAGCTTCAACTAACATCGTAAAACCTTCAGAAGACATCGTAAAAGCTTCAACTAAGTCCGTAAAACTTCGGGAAGGCATTGTAAGAAAGCGGAAAGGCTTGGTGAAAAGTCGGACAAGCATTGTAAAAAGTCGGAAACGCCTGGTAAAAAGGCGGGAACCTCTTGTAAAAAGTCGGAAAGCATCTGTAAAACTTTGGGAAGGCATTGTAAGAAAGCGGGAAGCCTTCGTAAAATCAGGAAATAGTTTTGTAAAAGGTGCAACAGGAATTTCGTTACACATCAGCAGTCTTTGAAGGTTAAAAAGCCATTGCGCCAATGTTTATAACTCCAGTTCGAAGTACCAATGTAAATATTAGCGTCCATGTAAGAGCAGGCTTTTCCACTGATCTGTTTCTGCATACTGTTTTATCACTGCATTTCTCTCCTGCAAAAAACGAATCAGGTAGCGTTTCATAAAAGTGGCATCTACCAATATACCCAGCCATCCATAAGGCGATGAAAATTCCAGAATATCTATCATCAGTGTGCCAGTAGGCTGCGGCTGAAAATGATGCTGGTGCCGGAAGTATTTGAAATCACCTTTTATCATTTTATCTTCAAAAAACTGAGGTGACTGCATAGCTGTAATGAGCGATGTATGCTGACGAACTTTTCCTAAATGCCTTGCCTGCCAGGTTACTTGTTCCCCAGCGGCAATCAGTCCACTCGTACGGCCAGCAATCGCTTTCTCAGCAGTTCGCTGGGTAGAAGTAGTATGCAAATCAATACTACGGCTCAGGTCAAACACCCGTTCAACCGGCGCCTGTATAATAGTATGGATGGTAATGATTGGCAAACTACAGGATTCAAGGATCAGGAATTAAGATTCAAGCAACAAGGTTCAAAACTCAAGACTTGTTTCCTGACCCTTGACCCTTGAATCCTGACTTTTTATTTACTAAACGGCATCTTCACTACTCTTGCTTTTAAGAGTTTACCTCTTATGTCTATGAAAATGTCAGAATCAATAGAGCTAAAAGGAGTGCTTACATAACCCATCCCGACTGCCTTACCCAATGAAGGGGCTTGTGTACCACTGGTTACTACGCCCAAGTCGTTTCCGGCTTCGTCCCGTATTTCGTAGCCATGGCGGGGGATGCCTTTATCAATCATTTCAAAACCAACCAGCTTACGGCCTACTCCTTCCTTTTTTTGCTTTTCCAGTTCAGGCCGGTTTGTAAAGTCTTTGGTGAATTTGGTAATCCAGCCTAGCCCGGCTTCCAGTGGAGAGGTCATATCATCAATGTCATTTCCGTACAGGCAATAGCCCATTTCCAGCCGTAACGTATCTCTTGCACCCAGGCCAATTGGTTTCAGGCCCTGCGGCGTGCCGGCTTCAAAAATGGCATCCCATATC